>DASQMK010000506.1:0-5622 GCA_035645575.1 Metabacillus sp. | reverse complement strand
GGATAACTACTTCGACATCCAGCTCCAGCGCCTAGCCCCTCGAGGTCATAAGCTAATATAGAATTGAAGGCAAAGGACGCCTTCTATTCTAAATCATCTTATTTGCCCTAGGCTGACCAAGGCGCTTGCGCTTTTGTTCTTCATTCGGATCTTGTAACTGAAAAAACTGCTCAATCATTTGTTTTAAAGGTTGTAATTCAGGGATGTCTATTACATTTCCCAGCATTCCTTTAATGACTGGCTTGCGTGGAGACTCTAGACGAATTTCTTCATCTAATACATCTAATGTGACCAGAATGTCATCATTGTCGATTTTATCCTTCATCAGTTTAATATTTTGAAGTATATCTTCTTTATTTAGCTGAGAAGGTGGATTCGATAGTTGAAAAATAAATTCAGTTGTTAAAATAGGTTCCTCATCAGACTTCATATACCCTTCTACTAAATCATCTGCTCTTCTTAACATAAACATAGCAAGTTTTTCTAAATCAACAGAACCTAAATCAAATATAATGAGTTTGAAATATGACTGTGCGATGCCTTGCAGGATCATATTCAAATCAAAAATATACCGTTCGATTTTTGACCCGTAAATGGCCAGAAGTGATGTGTGATAAAAATTCCCAATATACTCGGTCATTTTTTTAATCATTTCTTCGACCTCATGATTAATTGGAATGGCTTGTTCACGGGATTGCATAATAATAAAATCCTTGTTCTTTTTTATTTCTTCAAACTGTGTTTTTAGCTGAAGGACAAAGGCATCACGAGGTGATAGATCATGCACTGGCGCAGATTCAATTTTTTCCTGGACTAATTGAAAAATATAGTTTAGTGCAGCAACAAGAAGAGCATCCTTTGACTTAAAGTAAAGGTAAAAAGCCCCTTTTGACATTCCGCAGGCATCAACAATTTCTTGAATTGATGTGGATGAATATCCTTTTGTCGCAAAAATTCTAACTGCTGTCTCAATAATTTTCTTCTCTTTCTCTTTCATCTTAGGTCTCCTTACAAAAAGACTTTATTTATCGATAGAATACGATCCATGCTTCACATTTAGACTGGTTACACCAGTGTTGACATTGTATTAATAAGGATCCTTTCTTTTTTTAACAAGCTGAAATTAACCATTACCAATACTTACTACATAGCAACAAAGTTCGCAAAAACAGCCATTTACAAAAAAATAAATCTATTATTAACATAATGTTCATTGACTTATGACTGACTAGTCATTTATATTATTGGATATTGTGACCCATTAGTCAATTTGAAATCTTATCATTGGAGGATAATATGAATAGCATAATTAATTTTGTGTTAAGAAACAAGTTTGCCGTGTGGCTACTGACGATTATTATTACAGTAGCAGGGCTGTATTCCGGCTTAAATATGAAGCTTGAAACAATCCCGAATATTAATACCCCGGTCATTTCTGTCACAACCATTTATCCAGGTGCAACACCTGAGGAAGTGACTGACCAAGTAACAGAGCCAATTGAACAGCTTGTTCAAAATTTAAACGGAGTCAATGTTGTCAGCTCGAACTCTATGCAAAATGCCTCATCCATTCAAATTGAATATGACTTTGAAAAAAATATGGATGAAGCGGAAGATGAGCTAAAGGATACAATAGATGGTCTTGATTTACCAGAAGAGGTAGAGGAGCCAACTGTATCTCGATTAAGCTTAAATGCCTTCCCAATTTTGGCATTAAGTATTGCGAATGATGAGCAATCTCTTGCAGAACTTACATCAATCGTTGAAGATGAAATTGTTCCTGCCTTAAAAGGTGTTGATGGTGTTTCCTCTGTGCAGGTGTCTGGTCAGCAGCTAGAAGAAGTCGAATTTACATTTAATAAAGAAAAGATGGAAGAATTAGGTCTTGATGAAGAAACCGTTCAAAACCTCATCAAAGGTGCTGATGTGAATTTTCCATTAGGTCTATACACGATCGATAATACAGAAAAGTCTATTGTGGTAGATGGGAATATTACAAGTATTGAAGACCTGAAGAACTTAGAAATTCCAGTTATGCCTGCAACACAGGGGAGTCAACAGTCTGGTATGCAGGGTGCACCATCACCTGATATGACCGATCAGTCACAGCAGGGTGATGATGCAGCTCAAGCTCAAGGAGCAGCGCCACAAAGTATTGAGCTTCCAACTATTAAACTATCAGAAATTGCTGATATCAAATTAGTAGGGAAAGCAGAATCTATTTCAAGAACAAATGGTAAAGAAGCAATCGGGGTCCAAATTGTCAAAGCAACTGATGCAAATACAGTTGATGTGGCAAACGGAGTTAGTGAAGAATTAGACGGATTTGAAGATAAAATCTCCGGGTTGGATATTGTCTACACATTAGACCAAGCAACCCCGATCCAAGAGTCTGTTCATACAATGCTAAGCAAAGCGATGTTTGGAGCTCTTTTTGCAGTCGCGATTATTCTCTTATTCTTAAGAGATGTTAAATCAACACTGATCTCAGTGATTTCAATTCCATTGTCATTATTAATCGCGATTCTTCTATTAAAGCAGATGGATGTCACGCTTAATATGATGACATTGGGGGCAATGACTGTTGCCATCGGTCGTGTTGTCGATGACTCAATCGTTGTCATTGAGAACATTTACAGAAGAATGTCTCTAAAAGGAGAGCCTTTAAAAGGGAAAGCATTGGTTCGTGAAGCAACAAAAGAAATGTTTATCCCAATTATGTCCTCTACAATTGTAACGATTGCCGTATTTTTACCGTTGGCGCTTGTAAAAGGAATGATAGGTGAGCTATTTATGCCATTTGCTTTAACAATGGTATTTGCCCTATTAGCTTCACTATTAGTGGCCGTTACAATCGTTCCAATGATGGCGCATAGCTTATTTAAGAAGAATTTATATGGTGAAGGTAAGAACCTTAAGAAGCATGATGAGCACAAGCCAGGGAAAATGACGAATGCATACCGTTCAATTTTAAACTGGACATTAAACCATAAAATCATTACATCTGCAATTGCGATTGTTATGCTAGTCGGAAGCTTATTCCTTATTCCTGTAATCGGCGTAAGTTTCTTATCATCAGAGGAACAAAAAATGATGATCGTTACGTACAAGCCAACACCAGGTGAAACAAGAGAACAAGCAGAAGAAATAACAGAAGTAGCAGAAAACTTCTTCATGGATCGTGAACATGTCAAAACGGTTCAGTTTTCACTAGGTAGTGAAAACCCTATGAATCCAGGTGACACAAATAGTGCAATGTTCTTCATTGAATATGATGAAGACACACCGAATTTTACTGAAGAAAAAGAAAACGTAATGGAAGACTTGAAGGAAACAGCAACAGGCGGCGGAGAGTGGGCGTCACAAGACTTCACGTCTACCGGTGCAAGCAATGCCATTACGATGTATGTATATGGAAATAGTATGGAAGAGATCGAACCTGTCGTGAATGACATTTCTGACATTATGAATGAACATAAAGATCTTGATAATGTAGAAACAAGTATCTCTGAAACGTATGAGGAATACACATTTGTTGCGAATCAAGAAGAGCTAAGCAAGCTTGGCTTAACAGCAGCTCAAATTGGCATGGAGCTTAGCCAAACAAGAGAGCGACCAGTGTTAACGAAAATTGAAAAAGACGGAAAAGAACTGAATGTTTACATTCAAGTTGAAGAAGAAACAGTCGAAACGATTGATGACCTAACAGAAAAAACAATCCAATCTCCACTTGGCCAAGAAGTGAAAATTGGCGATGTTGTTGATGTACAAGAGGGAGATACATCTGATACAGTCACAAGACGTGACGGAAAAATCTATGTTCAAGTATCTGGTGAAATCAAATCAGATGATGTAGCAAAAGTATCAACAGATGTTCAAACAAAAGTAGATGATCTAAATCTTCCATCCAGCATAGAAGTGAATATGGGCGGTGTAACAGAGGATATTCAAGAATCATTTACACAGCTAGGATTAGCAATGATTGCGGCGATTGCGATCGTTTATCTAATTCTTGTCATTACATTTGGTGGTGGATTAGCACCATTTGCGATTCTTTTCTCCCTGCCGTTTACGATTATCGGTGCGCTAGTCGGCTTACTCATTGCGGGTGAGACACTAAGTGTTAATGCCATGATCGGTGCGCTTATGCTAATCGGTATCGTTGTGACAAACGCGATCGTGTTAATTGACCGAGTCATCCACAAAGAAAAAGAAGGTCTAAGCACACGTGAAGCTTTATTAGAAGCTGGAACAACACGTCTGCGTCCAATCTTAATGACCGCAATCGCGACGATTGGTGCGCTTATCCCATTAGCACTAGGTCTTGAAGGAAGCGGAATGATTTCAAAAGGGCTTGGTGTAACGGTTATTGGCGGTTTAACAAGTTCAACACTATTAACACTTGTTATTGTGCCAATTGTATATGAATTACTAAGCAAGCTACGTCGAAAAAAATCATTAGTTGAAGAAGAGTAAAAAAGAAGGGCCTGACACACGCTGTAAGTGTGAAAGGTCCTTTTTTAATGCTAGCTTTCAGCTTCCTCCTTATTTTTACGGTAAATAAAATTTAGCTTTCGTTTTGAGTCTATCCCTTGATAGACGAGAATAGCTGAATAAATGGTTGTTAAAATTAACCCAAAGATCGCAATCCAAAAGAGTGTGTTAATCTTCTTTCTTTTTCCAAACATAATTCCATCCTCCCTTAATTGATTCTTAAGGATAATATCCCCTAAAGCCGATGAAATATAGGAGGGAATTTGGAAGACTATCTATGCATAGATCTTGCAACCTCATAAAGGAAATATTTTTTAACTAGCTCTTAAATAGCTAGCTTTCAACTTAGGATATAAGCTACAATACTTAATAATCTACATATTAAAAGGCATGTTTTGTCATCAAAAACGTATTAATTATAATAGGACAAGACTTCATTCAATGGAGGACCAGCATGATGTTTTCAAAGGGAAAAAAAGACAAATTTTCAGAGCTTTTATTAAACATGACAAACAATCTTCAAGAAACAACCAAATTTTGTGTTGGACAGAATATTTCCAATCATCATGATTTGCAAATTTTTTTAGAACATGTAAAAGAGTATGAATCTGCAGGTGATGAACTCATTCAAAACATTACAAGGGAGCTCAACCAGACGTTTATTACTCCGATTGATCGTGAAGATATTTTACAGCTTGCACTGCATATTGATGATGTTTTAGACGGAATTGAGCAGGTTGCTGCATTGCTTGAGATGTATTCAGTCACAAGCTTAACCGATCATATGAAGAAATTTTTGCACATTAATCATCAATGCTCACAGGAGATTTCTGAGGCTATTACCCTTCTATCATTGAAAAAATTGCAGTCGATTCCAGCGTATGCGTTAAAATTAAAAGAACATGAGACAAACAGTGATAACCTGCTTCGGACAGCTGTTAAAAATTTATTCGCAAACGAAAAGGATCCGATTAAAATCATTCAATATAAAGATATTTACGAGTCACTTGAAAGCATTGTGGATAGCTGTCGCAAGGTAGCGAATACATTAGACAGCATTGTGATGAAAAATGCGTAAGGAGACCGAATAAGTATGGATATGATGTTGATGATGACAATTTTGATTGT
>DASQMK010000505.1:0-9195 GCA_035645575.1 Metabacillus sp. | reverse complement strand
ATGCATTTGATTGCCCCTCCCCTAATTTGTTTTACTTAACAAGTGAATGCTTAAATGCGTAAATGACAGCTTGTGTTCGATCCTGTACATCTAACTTACTTAATATATTGCTTACATGTGTTTTGGCTGTCTTTAGGGCAATAAATAATTCATCCGCAATTTCCTGATTTGTTTTTCCTTCAGTCATAAGCATTAGGATTTCCATTTCTCTTGAGGTCAACTGGTCATGTGGATGAACCGCGTCCTTTTGGCGCATTTTCATCATCATTTTCCCCGTAACCTCAGGCTCTAAAATGGATTGTCCATGAAAGGTCGCTCGAACTGCATTAGCAATTTCACTTGCTTTTGACGTTTTTAACAGATAGCTTGTTGCACCTGCCTCAAGAGCAGGGTATACCTTTTCATCATCAAGAAAGCTTGTGACAATAATAATTTTTGCCTCTGGCCATGCATTCATAATTTCCTTTGTTGCTTCAATTCCATCCATTTCCTTCATGACTAAATCCATTAAAATCACATCTGGACGAAGCTCTAGACATAATTCCACACCTTTACGTCCATTATCAGCTTCTCCGATCACTTCAATATCGGGCTGTGCGGATAGGTATGACGAAACCCCGATACGCACCATTTCATGATCATCGACAAATACTACTTTAATCATTTTCTTCACCACACTCTTCTGCAAGAATTGGGACTTTCACCTCTAATCGCGTCCCTTTATTTTTTAAACTAACGATTTTCATCGTGCCACCAATCTCTACCGCCCGTTCATACATATTTTGCAATCCATAGGATCCTGTTTTTTCTTCTTCATGATCAAATCCGATCCCATCATCTGTCACACGCATAATGACAAATTCATCTCTTTTTATAAGCAGAACATCCAATGTTGTCGCTTTCGCATGACGTAGTGTATTAGAAACAGATTCTTGTAAAATTCGAAATAGATGGTCCTCGACCCCTTTGTCTAAAGGAATCGGTTCTACTTTCCATTTTATATTCATTGTTACCTTTTGCATAAGTTCTACCAGGAGCTCTTGAATTCCTTCTTGAAGTGATTTTCCTTTTAAAGCAGCAGGACGTAAATGAAGTAATAACGCTCTCATTTCAAGCTGTGATTGATGAATGGTTGCTTCAATCAATTTTAACTGTTTTGTCTCCCAATCACCTGTTAGTGGTTTCGACTCGGTAACAGCTGACATCATCATAGACGCAGCAAATAACTGTTGACTCACTGAATCATGCAGCTCTCTAGCTAATCGGTTTCTTTCCTGGGAAACCATTTCCTGAACTCTCTTTTCCTGATCCTCCGCCTTTTCATTTGCTAGCTTTTGCGAAAGCTTTGTTTGCTCTAGTATTTGTTTTTGGATTTTCGTTAACTTCGTTTTTATTTCTTGAATATCTGGTAAAGGATGTTGTTCGGAAGGTATTGGCCGCCCTTTTGCAATCTCTTGAATGTCAAGATCAATGGAACGAAGATATTTTTTCCAAGCAAATCCAGAAACAAACCCGAAGCATACACCCGCTAAAATACTAATGCTCGGTACAATATAAATGAAGGGTAAGTCCATCACTTTACGACTCCATAATTCTCCCCATTCATGTAAAGGAAATGCCATAAAAAACAGCAGGGAAAAGACAACAAATAGAATGAGCGTAAAAATGGCGCTACTGATAATTTGCCGCTGAATGATACTCATACTCTTTTCACCTCAAGCTTTCCTGAAATAGCTGAAGTGAAGAGCTTTATCTTTTGATCAGCTTCTTTATATTGAGCTGTTTCATATAAAACCGTTTCATTAACTATTTTCTGTTCCTCTTCATGGAAAATTGTGATAGCCCCCACCATCACTGAATGATGGATATGGACCTCCATTTCATAAGGAATCAAAATTTGAACATTGCCAACTAAGCTTCGAATGCAAATCACTGCTTCTCCCTTTGGCAAAACCGTATCACTTAAATCTATCACTGTATTTCCTACACCAACTTGAATATTAATATCATTCCATTCATATGCATATTCAGGTGATTTTTGGCTAGAAAAAATCTTATTTTCAAATATTTTTTTACGGTGAATAAAATGACCGTTACCATCTGTTTCTTGAGGCTCGGTAATAATCGGTTTTATCTGCTTAGGATTTTTCTGTTGTTGATAAAACTGGACAATAAGGTAAATAATCAGTACAAATAAAAAATAGCGTAATGTAATCATATTGAGGACAGTAATAACAAGCCAGAGCCATCCGCCCCAATACAATACTTTTCCTAGAAAACGCGGCCGCCATTTACGACCTAAATAGATGCTTCCGATCGAGAGGAGAAAGGTGACAATTAATCCACCATTAAAAAATAACACTTCGAAAAGAAGGAGGAGACTTCCTATTAAAATGATCCAATTTAAATAATCTGAATTTATATTTTTTAGCATGTGGTATCCCCCTTCCTATTTAATGAAGAGTAATCATTGGAGAGAACTCGAAGTTTACCTTATACTATCATCCATAAAATTTTATACTTTCCGATAGTATGAGAAAAGCGCAAGCGCCTTGATTAGCTCCGACAAGCATAAGACGCAAATGAATAGAAGACGTTCTTTGTCTTCAATTCATTTGTGACTAGACCATAGAGGGGCTAGGCGCTGGAGCTAGACACTATAACTAAGTACAAAGTTTTATACTTTCTTTTCTTTTAAATAAGGCGTAGAGATCTACGCCTTATTAGAATACCATGTTGTTTTATGATATTGCATTTGTTTCTTCAGTTTTTAATTGTTTTTCTAATTGAGCAATTCGGGCGTCGATTGTGCTGCGGTGATAATCTTGGTTAACCTTTTGCTCTAGGCGATCCAGATAGCTTTCCATTTCTTCAAAACGTGTGAAGGCTTTTGTTGAAAAGCTTCCTTGATCGACAACTTTATTCATACGATGATTCGCTCTTGCGATGTTTTCTCTGCCCATCAATTCCATTCTTTTTATGTGCATATCCTTTACCTTATGCTTCATTTCTTCATACTTTTGTTCAAGCTCTTCAAGCTGACGTGTTGTTTGCTGACGTGACTCTTCTAAACGTGCAACTCTTTCTTCATAATGAGTTTGTTCTTTTAACGCAAATTCATAAAGCTCTGTTTCTCCCGCTTTAAGAGCAATCTCAGCTTGGCTTTTGCGCTTTTCTGCTAAATGAGCAGCCTCATTGTATTCACGATTGAATTCATCTTTTAATAGATATTGTCTTTCAACAAGCTTACGTACTTTTTCTGTTTCATTTTCACATTGTCTTAAATAATGATTTAAGACTGCAATTGGATTTTTTTGTTCTTTTTGATCTAATGCCTCATGTAAATCTGCTGCAATGGTTTCCTTTAATCTTGTAAAAATATTTGCCATAGTAAATCTCTCCTTATCAGTTTTGTTTTTTATAAATGACCTTTTAATTCATTCCATTCTTTTTCAAAATTAGTGAATGGATCATCATTTTTTTCTTCTATCTTTTTAGATGATTTGTTCCAGTTTTTATAAACTACATATAAAACGTAGATGGCAACAAACCCTAAAATGGCTGGCAGGTTGGAAGCTGAAGCAAACAATGCAATGACTCCAACGATTGCACAAATGACCTTTGTAAACGTTGAATTAGTCTTTAAAAAGCCTTTGTACGCATAATACATGATGAGGAGGCTTATACCTAAAGCAATCATTGGTGCAAGATTTGATAGCAACACCATTACTGCCACCCCACCAAGTAATACATAACCAAACTTCTTCATCTTTATTTCCTCCTTTACTTTTTCTAGCAGTTTCTATGTCTTTATCTTACCTACAATTGCAATTCCCCAAAACGAGCCGCGGCTTTATTTTCATCTAAGGCTTGAGATGTAGTAAGCATCAGGCTCTTACAATTTGCACCATCTGCATACATGTTTTTACCTTAAATAGGAAAAAATGAATAAGAATGAAGCAAATGTGAATCAGAGGAGGTCATTCGATGACAGAAGAATTTCCACAAGGAAAGATGCCATATGAACCAGAGCCATTTTGGAGAGAATCTGCCCAGGTTCATACTTTTTCTCCTTTAACGATTGATACGGAAGTGGATGTCGCAATCGTCGGGGGAGGGATAACAGGAATAACGACAGCATACCTGCTTTCAAAACAAGGCATGAAGGTTGCAATTTTGGAAGCTGATCAAGTTTTAAATGGTACGACTGGACATACGACCGCAAAAATTACGGCCCAGCATGGTTTGATTTATGATGAGTTTATTCAGCATATGGGAGAAGAAAAAGCGAAGCAATATTACCAGGCGAATACTGATGCACTTGAATTTGTTAGACAAACCGTGAAGGAACATCAAATCGAATGTGATCTAACCGAAGAAGATGCCTATATTTATGCAGTTAGTGATCAATACGCTCAAAAAGTAATGAAAGAGTACGAGGCTTACCAAAAACTCGGAATACATAGTGAGTTTGTTGAGAGCATTCCTTTCTCCATCGATGTGAAAGCTGCTATTGTCATGAAGGCACAAGGACAATTTCATCCACTAAAATACTTAAAAGTGCTTGTTGATGAAATCATAAAGTTCGGCGGAGAAATCTATGAGCAAACGACTGCTATCAACATAGATGAAACAACCCCAAAGCCGATGGTGATTACACGTGAAGGACGTCGAGTTACCTGTAAATACGCGATTTCCTGCTCTCACTTTCCATTCTTTGACGGAAAAGGATTTTACTTTTCACGTTTACATGCGGAACGTTCCTATGTATTAGGTATTATTGCAAAGCAAGATTTCCCGGGCGGTATGTATTATAGTGCTGATTCTCCAACTCGTTCTTTGAGATATACGCCAATGAATGGAGAAAAACTAATATTAGTTAGTGGGGACGGCCATAAAACAGGACAAGGGACATCGACTTACAAGCACTACAAAGCCCTTGAGCAATTTGCAGAAAACGTGTTAGGCATCGAAGAAATCAAATATAGATGGTCTGCGCAAGACTTGTATACACTAGATAAAGTACCTTATGTTGGAGCAATTACTTCAAATAAGCCAAACATTCTTGTTGCAACAGGATACCGAAAATGGGGAATGTCAAACTCAACAGCTGCTGCCAAACTGCTTGCAGATCTTGTATTAGAAAAAGACAATCCATACCAGGAGCTTTATAGCCCATCACGCTTCTATGCGGATCCAAGTATTAAAAAATTCCTTATGCAAAACCTAGATGTGGCCGGCCACCTAATCGAAGGGAAAATCGATATCGCCGATAAGCGTATTGAAGATGTCGGCAATGATGAAGGCTCAGTCGTTGTTGTGAATGGCAAAAGAGCTGGTTGCTATAAAGATAAGGACGGAAATATTAACCTTGTTGACACAACCTGTACGCATATGGGCTGTGAAGTAGAGTGGAACAGTGGTGACCGTTCATGGGATTGCCCTTGCCATGGTTCGAGATATTCGGTTACTGGTGACGTATTAGAAGGTCCTGCCAAAAAGCCATTGAAGAAAGTGGATATGTAAAAAGCAAGCCAGAGATTCATATAAAAACAGACATTCTGCTAACCTAAGAAAAGCGCAAGCGCCTTGAACAGCCCCGACAAGCATAAGACACAAATGAATAGAAGACGTTCTTTGTCTTCAATTCATTTGTGGCTTATGACCTCGAGGGGCTAGGCGCTGGAGCTAGACACTATAACTAAGTACAAAGTTTTATACTTTCTTATCTTTAAATAAAAAATAGGGACATTTCCACTTTCGCCTTGGAAATGTCCCTATTCTGCATTCACTTTTCCAACTTTACATTTGAACGTTTTATAATCCGAACTAGCGTATTCTCTGTGCTGACTTTTCGATAAGTAATATTTGATATATCTAATCCATGTCCTAGTGTGTCATATACATGTCCACGTTTAGGATCAATTAATTTATTTCCCTCGAAATAAACTCGTGGTGTTTTCCAGAGTGCAACTAATGCTTTACTTAGCGGCATCTCATGATAACGTTCTGGCCACATACTCTTTATTTGCTCTTTTACAAGTGGATAATACTTTGAGCTCATACCAGGAAAAAGGTGATGTTCTGTATGGTATGAAAAATTAAAGTGTAAAATATCGACCCACTTTGGAACAGTTACAGTTAAGCTATTTTCCAAAGGATCATTCACATCAGTTATCGGATTTAAACGGTGATTGGTCGAGATATATCCCATTACAATAGCGTTTGCAATTAATAACGGCAGGAAAAAAGCAAATAACCATTTATAGGGTCCCATAATAAATAAAAGGGAAATCCAAAATACCCAAGGTAAAACCATCTGTACCCATACTAACCGTCGATGCTTTGGATTAAATTCTTTTAAGTAGGCAAAAAACATTTTAGCGGAGTGCAATGAAAACATGATCGTTAATGAGCTAAAACTAGCAAATGCTCGGACACCTTGCGGCAAACGGTAGACCCATCGTAAAAATTTAGTTCTAGAAAGCCTTTCTAGCGTCGGCCATGAATCCGGATCATGCTCCTCATGTTGTGTATGGACATGATGTGTGAGATTATGCCATTTTCTCCACAGCCTCGGTCCAGTACTCAGCGGCCAGAAGGCGATTGCACCTAAAAAATCACGAAGCCAAGGCTTTCGCACTACTGTACCATGTAGAATTTCATGGCCAAGAAATCCCATCGCTGCAAAGCTTGTGCCCAGAACAAACGCAATTGCTAAATAAACAAATAGGTTTAGCTGAAATAGTCCAATCGTTAAAAATCCAGCAACAACAATTAGTAAGTAAGCTAACCCTCCCCAAAGGCGTCCTGGAACAGGTTTGAATGCTTTTTTTGGTAATTTTGGAGCTATTCTCGCTGCATACCATGCAAAAGTGTGAAGCTCTTTCATTTTTCTACTCCTTCCATTGATCAATAAAGTGAAACTTCCATCAGTAGGGGTTTTTTCATCCCCCAATTGATTATGGTTAGTTGAACCAATCGGACCTTAACAGGCAGTTATTACCCTATTTACCACACCTACCTTCTTTTTAAACTCAAAAGCTTGTGACGGGGCTAACTGTCCATTAAGAGCGTGATAAAGAATTCATTTCTAGTATGTACAAAAATACCCTGATCAGATGTAAGAAATTGAGAAATTTTTCCCCTCACACAAAAAGTTTCCACACATCATGTGTGAATTTTTAACAATAAAAAAATAACTCATAGCCTTCATGTTCCCTTCCATAATGGATAAGCTAAAACTAACATCATAATAAGGAGATGACTTAGCATGAAGAGAGAACATAATGAAAAGAACCAACCACAATCCTACAAAGGAAAGGTTTACCAAAGAAAGTCTGAAGCCCTTTCAGAATATAACATTAACCTTCCAGATCAACCTCTTCCACAACCAAAGGATTATGAAGAAATCGAGTATTAATGTTTCATTACTGAAGGACATTATGTTCATTGATTGTCCTTCATACCGTTTCTGATGAACAGTTCACTCTATGATTGACCTAATTTTGTCCTTCATACTCACTATGAAGGACTTCCCTCGTTTTTCTTTCCATTATTTCCCCTAAAAACGCAAAAAAGCAGCCCAATGCCGATGCAAATTGGACTGCTAACTAATTATATAAGGATTTCTCCCTCAAACTTTACTTTTGAAAATCCGTACTTTTCTAAAGCTTCACGTGCTTCTGCGGTTTCACAAATCAATTCCACCGAATTCTTTAATGCTTTCGGGGAAATCCCATACTGAGAACCTTTTTCCATGAATAGCTCTACGGCTTCACTTGAAGTAAACACAATCGTTGTTAAGTTTGCATCATCCAATGATTTGCTTATAATGGTTTCATATCTATCATCAATGACGGCTTCATATACAGAGGCAAAGTCTACGATTCTTTCCTTCTTCTGTTCTTCTGAACCGATAACCAAAAGACTACCTTGATGATCCATTTGATCAACATGCTCTGCATATAATCCTTTTTCTTCAAGCTTTGAGATCGCTGAGATGTTCTGGCCATAAAGCTTTGCCTGAATGTGGCGTATGTCCACCTTATTTTCTTTCAATTGATGGAAAAAGGCTTCCACACTCTCTTTTGATAAAAATACCATGCGTTCATATGAAGCAAGTTGATTTATCAAAGATGGAGTTATGTTTTTTTCTTTCACGATCCATCTCGGAAATTCAATCACATCTGCCCCTTGACCCATCCATTCACTCGCACGATTTTCATCCTCAGCTTTTCCTCGAACATAGAGAATTTGCTTGCCAAATAGTGGGCGGTTTTCAAACCATTTTACTTTATCTCTTGTAGAAACAATATCTCCCACTAATGTAATGGCTGGATTTTCTATCTTTGCATCACGAACCTTCTCTACAATTGTAGAAAGTGTGCCGACTACGCTTTGTTGGCGGCTCCATGTTCCCCATCGAATAATGATGACAGGCGTATCAGGTGATTTACCGAATTGAATAAGGTTTTCGCAAATATGCTCTAAGTTTGAAACGCCCATATAAAACGCAATCGTTTGGACACCTCTGGCTAGACCTTCCCAATCAATATCCGGTTTGCCATTTTTTGATTTGTCATGGGCTGTGACGACAGCAAATGATCCTGCATAATCACGATGTGTCACAGGAATCCCAGCATATAAAGGTGCAGCTATCCCTGATGTTATTCCTGGAACAATTTCATATGGAATCTGGTGTAAAGCTAATTCTTCCGCTTCCTCACCTACTCTGCCGAAAACACTCGGATCTCCACCCTTTAGCCTCACAACCGTGTGACCTGCGATTGCCTTTCTAACTAAGGTCGCATTAATCTCATTCTGTCTCATAAAATGGCGTGTTGGAAGCTTTCCACAATAAATTAGTTCACAATTTGGTGGAGCGTCATCAAGAAGCGAAAAATTCACTAGTCGATCATAGAGAATGACATCCGCCTTTTTAATGGCTTCCCTTCCTTTAACAGTGATTAATTCACGGTCTCCAGGGCCCGCTCCAACTAGATATACTTTTCCCACACTCATTCTCTCGTCCTCCCTTAACTTTATTCGATATTTAAGTAAGGGAAGATTGTTCTCTTACTTTCGTTTTATCCTTCTTACATTAAACTAACAGAAATACCTCACCATCATCAATAACTGTTTCATATGTTTTAACACAACCAAAGTCTGGTTCTTGCACTTTTCCATCTTCAA
>DASQMK010000504.1:0-7304 GCA_035645575.1 Metabacillus sp. | reverse complement strand
AAACAGTTTCGTCCTCTTTATATAAACCATTACTCGCCTCTGATAACCCGCTTTGATATTGATAAATACAATATCCCGCTACAGTTAGACTTAACAGAAAGATGATTCCGATTATTCTTTTAGCAAACTTCTTTTTTCTCTTTACACTACTTCTTTGTTCCAATATAAGCATCTCCAAGCCATTTATATATTCAAATGATCATTTCTAGCAAATAGATAGTTTATTGATAGTTTTACAGCCATTGCGTCATCGAAGAAACCGAGAGGAAAAAGATAATCTGGAATGACATCTACAGCCGTTATAAAATAAATAAGTACGCCACCCATGATCATTAATTCACTTGTTGTTCCCTTTCCATGAAGAAACTTCTTATACATGTCTTGCAATTGATTGATAAATGGACCAACGCTACCCACTTTCATTAACTTCTTCTCAAATTGCTGAAGGACACTATCTTTTCCCTCTTCTGTTTTAGAAAACTGTTGATAAGATGTAAGCTTTTCTTTAATACTCTCAATTGAATATGAGCTTGAATATGACTCCGACGTTTCGAGAATATCTTGAATACTATCAATAGACAAATGCATATCAGTATTTATTTGTTTTTTTTCTTCAGCCTTCAACTCAAACCCAGCAGCAACAAACAAGTCTTGAATGGATACATTGAGAGTTTTTGCAAAAGCTTGTAAATGTTCAGGTTTAGCTCTTCTTTTTCCATTCATTATTCTAGAAATAGTAGCCTTATCAATTTGAGTACGTTCACTAAATTTCCTTATCGATAGTGAGCGTTCTTTTAATAATTGTTTTAGTAATAGTCCAAGATCATGATTATTCGATTGTTCTACCATTCTTTATCACCTTTATCTATTAACCTTTCATTTCTAAAAGAAATATATCGAACCGTTGACATTTTGTCAACACACTGACAATAGGAGACCTCAAAATATCATTTATGTTGGAAAAAGCTATGCGGAAGAAAAATTGAGGGATGAAAACATAATTGCTCCTAATAGTTCAAGGATTATTCCCATTTACACCGCTCCCTTTACTTTTCTATTTATTTCTTACGTTTTATCTTTATAATAGTTTCAGTTTTTAAGAGGTGAATCATATACAAAAAAGCACCCTATAGGGAGATTCAGTTTCTACTCTTTAGGGTACCGTTTATTTTACTGGTTAACGTTCTATTAAAAAATTGAAATGAGCTCTTTTGTATAAGGATGTCGATCTTTTTCAAACAAATGATCACTCTTGAATTGATCGACGATCGTTCCTTCTTTCATAACCATAATCCGCTGACTCATTTGATTGACAGCTGCTAGATCATGTGAAATAAACAGGTAAGAGAGATTTAGTGTTTCACGAAGCTCTGTTAATAAACTAAGCACTGCTCCTTGGGAAATCACATCAAGGCTGGCAGTCGGCTCATCTAGAACAATGGTCTCTGGTTCAATGCTGATCGCTCGAGCAATCGTTACACGCTGTCGCTGTCCTCCACTTAATTCATGAGGATATCGATTGGCCAAATCCGCTGGCAGCTCAACAGCTTCAAGAAGCTGCTTTACAAAGGCATCCTTTGAGGTATATGAAAAATAGCTGAGGTTTAATTCTTTACGATACTGAGCATAAGGATCAATCAGTGAGTCCTTTATTTTAAGCTTTGGGTTTAAAGCTGCTGATGGATTTTGAAAAACGATTTGAATCTTTTTTCTAAAAGGATGCAACTGACGCCCATGAAGATGATCCATTCTTTCGCCCTGAAAATAGATCGAACCACTGTCAATATGCTCAATCCTAAGCAAGCAACGTGCCAGCGTGCTTTTACCACAGCCACTTTCACCTACAAGCCCAAGACACTCTCCCTTGTTCAGCTCAAATGAGAGGTTATTTACCGCTGTTTTTCCTAGATCATAGGATTTTGTTAATTGTTCAACAGTTAGCAGACTCATATCGTTCCTGCCTCCTGTAACCCCGATGGTAATCCACGTCCTAGTTTAGGTGCAGCTTGAATCAACTGCTTTGTATATTCATGCTGCGGATGGTCAAGTATACGATGTTTCCCACCTGATTCAACAATTTGCCCTTCCTTCATGACAGCTAGGCGAGTGGCATATCGTTTGACATGACGCCAATCATGGGTGATGAATAAAATTGCACAGCCTGTTTCTTTTTGTCGCTTTGCTAGTAATTCTAAAATCCTGTGCCCTGAGACACTGTCTAGTGCCGTCGTTATTTCATCTGCAATTAATAAATCAGGAGACAGCAAAAGCGCTAGAGCAATCGACACTCTCTGAAGCTGTCCCCCGCTTAGCTGAAATGGATATCGATTGTATAAATCTCCATCTAGCCCAACTGAATCAAGAGCAGCCATTGAATTTGTTTTCCGGGTTTTCCTATCAAGAATACCGTGGGCTTTCTGGTATTCTTCAAAATGCTGACTAATTGTTCTGAAAGGTGTAAAAGAACCCTGATAATCTTGAAAAATATACGATAGTTTTCGGCCACGAATTGTCCTCATCTGTTTTGATGATAATGACATCAAATCTTCACCTTTAAAAAGAATCTTTCCTTCTGCCCGCAAATTCGGTGAAAGCATTTGTCCAATTGCTTGTGAGAGTAAGCTTTTTCCGCTTCCGCTTTGCCCAACCAGTGCATACCATTCTCCTTTACGAATAGAGAGTGATACGTTATCAACAATTTTCTTTTCTCTGCTGCTAATCGATACTTCCTCAATTGATAAAATCATTGCCGCACCTCTTTCTTAACATCAAAATGGTCACGTAAATAATCCCCCAACATATTCGTAAGTAGTACAACAATCACTATAGCTAAACCAGGGTATATCATTAATTCCGGTCTTGACTGAAAGTACGGGCGTGAGTCGTTTAGCATCGCTCCCCATTCCGGGTTTGGGGGCTGAGTCCCAAGTCCAATGTATGAAAAAGCAGAAATAAGCAAAATAATCTTACCTAGGTCAAGACTAGCAAGCACAAGCACATGTCCGACAATATGGGGAAATAAATGTTTTTTCATAATTTTACTCGTTGATAATCCATTCGTTCGAGCAATTAGTACATAATCTTTTTGAGACTCCGATAAAACCGTACTGCGAACAAGACGAGCATAGCTAACCCATTTCACCATCACAATAGCGAGCACAAGGTTGCCAATTCCAGGCCCAAGTATACCGCTCAGAACAATTGCGACAATCGTGTCTGGGAATGCTAAAAATCCATCGGCAATTCTCATAAATATCCGATCAACTAATCCTCTCTTAAATCCAGCTATAAGACCAAACGGGATTCCAATCATGAGGGCCACAGAAAGGGCCATTAAGCTATAACCTATCGTCTGTTGACCACCTAACAACAGCCTTGTTAATACATCCCGACCGAGTTGATCTGTTCCAAGTGGATGCTGAAGACTGACCCCTTGCAAGCGTCCATTAAGATTCGTTAATGTTGGATCGTGACGCAAATAAAAAAAAGTATAAATGGCAACAGCCAAAACAAAAAATACGCAAATAAGCACCAATACTCCTTGCCATCTGTACTTTTTTTTCTTTGCCAAGCGTATGGACAATCCTTTCATTAGTTGGTCCCTCTTTCTTTTAATTTCATTTCAGGATCTAAATATCGGTAAGATAGATCTACACATGTATTTACGATAAAAACAATGATCGCCATAATTAAAATATATCCTTGGATAAGGGGATAATCACGTTGGCGTATCGAATCAACAACAAGCTTTCCTATCCCTGGATATGCAAATAAAACCTCAATGACCACTACACCACCAATTAAGCTTCCTAAACTGACTCCAAATACCGTAATAACAGGTGGGAGACTGTGTCGAAGTGCATGGGCTAGAAAAATACGTGGTTCTGACAATCCTCGCGCTCGCGCTGCACGAATAAATTCCTGACTAAGCGAATCAAGTAAGCTTGAACGAAGCAAGCGAACATAGATACTTGAAATAGCCAGGCCTAGTGTCAGTGACGGCAGGATCAATGAGACAAAGCCATCTCTTCCCATAGTCGGAAGCCAGTTAAAACGTACACCGAATAAATCGATAAAAATCAGCCCAAGCCAAAAGCTAGGGATAGCAGCACCAATAATGGATAATATTCTACTAATCTGATCAATCCAGCTATTTCGATAAAGAGCAGATAATGATCCTAATGGAATGGAGACAGCTAGCATGACAATTAACGAACCAATGGTTAATTCGATCGTAGCAGGCAACCCCATTAAAATCATGTCCATTACAGGCTGGCCTGTGACATATGACACCCCAAAATCAAGTTGAATAAAATTAAGCAGCCAAAGCCCATACTGAATGAGCAATGGCTTGTTAAATCCCATCTCTTCTCTTAATGCCTCTACTTGCTCCTGACTAACAGATAGCTCATCAACATTCAATATCGTCAAAACAGGATCACCAGGTGCAAGCCGAACAAACAAAAAACTGACAAATGTAATAAATAACATAAAAAACAGAACTTCCAAGAACTTTCTGGATAGAATTCGAATCATTTACTTCACATCCAACTCGTTCGTAATCATATAATACTCACTTCGCGTTGTTACCCAATTCTTTACTTTGTTATCGTTATAGGCAACAATCGTCGAGGGATGCAAGACAAAGGAGTTAATCACATGATCATAGACAAAATCAGCTGCCTGCTCTGAAAGGGCTGCACGTTCTTCTTGATTGACAGTTTGATTGAGCTTGTCAATGATTTCAGTCAATTCAGGCTGTTGAGTACCACTAAAGTTAAGGGCTCCAGTTGGGTGATAAGTTGCATTTAAATAATAGCCAGCATCTCCACGCGGAGCTGTTAAATTACTATAAGTAGCCAAATCCCAGTCACGATTTGATGCCATGTATTCTTCAGGGATATCGATCTGGCGAATTTGCACATCAATTCCGATTTGCTTAGCATCTGATTGAAATACTTGAGCAATTAATGGTAAGTCTGCTCTTGCACTATAGGTTAATAGAGTAAATGTAAGAGGCTCTCCATCTTTTTGCATAACTCCGTTTTTAAGGGAATAGCCCGCTTCCTCTAAGTACTTAACAGCTTTATCTGATCCTGTTTCTCTTTTTGCATACGACGGGGCGAATGGCAGTGATGGTAAAAATGGTCCAACAGCAGGTTCGGCATAGCCTAAAAGAATCGTATCAACAATTTCCTGGCGGTTAATCAATGCATCCACTGCGCGACGCACATTGATATCTTGCAAACTTTCACGTTCCATATTCATTGTCATTTGATGTACGCGGAATGTCGCCGTCGATTCAACTTCTATCCCATCTTGTGCTTGAAGTGATTCCAAGCTTTCGACCTCTGGACGATAAACGATGTCCACTTGCCCTGATGTAAGTGCAAGTGAACGAGCATTTGCATCTTCATTAAAAGCGAATGTTACGGAATCAAGTTTGGAAGCCCCATCCCAATAATTATCATAACGCTCGAGCTCAAGTTTGCTTCCAGGTGTAAATGACTTTAATACAAAAGGTCCTGTTCCAACTGGTTTATTGACTATATCCTCTTCTGTTACATCAATGATCGACACATTTGGGTTAACAAGTTCTGAAATAAACTCCGGAAATGGTTCCTTCGTAGAAATATGCAATGTATAACCATCTGCCTCAATCTTATCGATTTTGAGTGCGTTTTGAATAGCAACACTCTCCTGCAAAGCACGTTCAAGTGAGGCTTTCACTGCTACCGCATCCATTTTCTTACCATTTTGGAATGTCACATCGTCACGAAGTTTAATTGTCCAATACTGCCCATCCTCACCTTCCCAGCTCTCTGCAAGCCATGGTGCAATTGTTAAATTCTCTTCATCTAATCGAACCAAAGTTTCAGTTATGCCTGCTCTTAGCGGAACATAACTTGAGTCAACATGGGGATCTAGAGAATTAGTGGAGAAATTATAAAGAAAACTGATATGCTTCTCTTTTGAGTTATCTCCTGCAGTACCTTCTGAAGATCCCATACAACCACTTAGCAAGAAGACACATGCTAGTAAAATACTAAACTGAATTCTTATGTATTTATGAAAACTATTAATCCTTAACGAGCTTTTTATTAAATTCATCGTCATCCCCCTTTTTAAAATCACAATCATTCCGATTTAGATTCTATCGTAATGATTACGATTTGACAAGGGTGAATTTTTAGGAATTGATGAATTATGGTTCTTATTTGAGAATTTACTTACAGCCTATCGTATTATGAAAACTATACTCAAAATCCACCACCCACGGATTTTTCTCATAATTGAAGGTGTTTTAGGATCTCTATCAACCTAGTTCCTTTAAAGCCTCGGGTTAGAGCTAATTACCGAGGCTCCAAGATAAGATCCTTTATGTTTTATAGATACACTCTTATTTTAGGTGATACTTTTTAGTAGAAATCCAATAATACGTTACAAAGAAGATTATAAATATCCAACCAAGTGTTACTAACAAGTGAAATATTATATTTGAGCCAACTGATCCTGTCATTAGGACTTCTATTGCATGTACACTCATACTCGCTGGATTAAGTAATTCAATAACGGGATTTAATTGAACGATTATTTTACAACCGATAAGGAAGATGATCGAAATTAAAGCTATGATTCCTTGACTGTGAAAAATAGCACTAATCATCATTGTAAAAGAGGCAATAAACAGAACCCATATAAGATAGAATAATAGAGCTAGAATCATATTTAAAATTGGAACACTTGAAAATAGACTCATCACATATAAATAAGATGTTAGATATCCTAAAGCTATACTAAAAGCTGCTAACAAATAATTAGATACTATTTTTCCACCTATAAATGAAAAAACTGTAACTGGCCTTGTTAAAATAAAATCCAACATGCCATTTACTTTATCCGCTTGAATGATCCCCATCATTGAAATGGCAAGAATTATAAGCCCGAGCTGATCAAACTGGGATCCTAATGTGCTAGCAAGTACTTCTCCTCCTTTTTGACTGGTCAAGCTTGAATCAATTGAAATTCCTTGACCACCTCCTAAAGCTTCTAAAATAGATGGCAAATAATATGTTAAGACTGGCTGAGTTATTCCTAAAAAGATAAAAACGATTGGCAACCAAATCACCTTATATTCACGAACCATTTGGACAACTTCCTTTTTTATCAAGACTATACTGTGACTCATTTGTCCACCACCAATTTTAAGAAGATTTCTTCTAATGTATCCTTACCCATTTCAAATTTGACGATATCGATTCCATGATCAAGTGCATGTTTGAGTAATCTGTTTTTGTTTTTTT
>DASQMK010000503.1:0-10683 GCA_035645575.1 Metabacillus sp. | reverse complement strand
GAAACGCTTCAGCCATTCTTCTACTCGTGTTGAAATAAGTCAAGAGCTTCTTTCGAATGTTGAGAAGGAAGAGCAACAATACTTACCAGCTGAGAAAAGATGGCCTGTTGAAACAGAAGTTTATCGTCGTAAAATCGCAGTTATTTTAGCAAGACTTGAAGAGGTAGGGAAATCTGAGATCGGCTATAATGCTGCAGAAGAGCTATTAGAGGATCTTTATATGATTCAGCGAAGTGTTGATTCACATCAACCGGCTAGACGTGAGTTAAAAATACTGAAAAAATTCATTCGCCAAGTACAGCTATTTGGTTTCCATTTAGCAACACTTGATATTCGTAACCACAGTGGTGAGCATGAAGCTGCAATTACAGAAATCTTACGTAAAGTAAAAGTAGTGGATGATTATACAGCACTTAGCGAAGAGGAAAAAATTAAGGTATTAGAGGGTGTCTTACAAGATCCTCGTCCAGTTCTTCTTTTAAATGAAGATTATTCAAAAGAAACACAGGAAATGATCAAAGTCTTTACCATGATCAAGAAAGCACATGAAACATTTGGAAAGAAATCAATCCTTGTGTATCTAGTAAGTATGACACAAGCAGCGAGCGATCTTCTCGAAGTGTTAGTTCTTGCGAAGGAAGCAGGCATCTATCGTTTACATGCAGATGGTTCAGTAGAAAGTCATTTAAATGTTGCACCTCTTCTTGAAACAGTTGATGACTTAATTGCAGGTCCAAAAATTATGGAAACATTATTTACAATGGATGTATACCGTAATCATCTAAAAATTCTTGGCGATTCTCAAGAAATCATGCTTGGATATTCAGATGGTAGTAAGGACGGTGGAACGATTACAGCAAACTGGAAGCTATATAAAGCTCAGCTTGAAATCCATGATATGGCGAAAAGTTATAATATCGGCTTGAAATTCTTCCATGGTCGTGGAGGTTCATTAGGTCGTGGTGGTGGTCCATTAAACCGTAGTATTTTATCACAGCCTGCTGAAACATTAGGTGATGGAGTGAAAATTACAGAGCAAGGGGAAGTATTATCATCACGCTATCTAGTGGAGGATATTGCTTATCGTAGTTTAGAGCAAGCAACATCTACATTGATTGAAGCTTCTGTCAACTTATCCAAAAATTCTGAGCAACAGCATTTACGTGAGCAAGCATGGGAAATTGCAATGGAAGAGATTTCAAATGTAGCTTTGAAAAAGTACCAATCTCTTGTATTCCAGGATCCTGATTTCTTAACATACTTTACGGAAGCAACACCATTAAATGAATTAGCAGAATTAAACATCGGTTCACGTCCTATGAAACGTAAAAATCGCAATCGTTTTGAAGATTTACGTGCGATTCCTTGGGTTTTTGCATGGACTCAAAGCCGTCAACTGTTACCAGCATGGTATGCTGCAGGTACAGGTTTAGAAAGCTTTGCTTCTAAGAGTCAAGAAAATTTACAGCTACTACAACGTATGTACAATGAATGGACATTCTTCCGTTCCACAATTGATAATCTGCAAATGGCCCTTATGAAGGCTGATATCACTACAGCTAAAGAATATACATCTTTAGTTAGCGATAAAGAAATTGCAGATCGAATTTTTGGTAACATCATGGAGGAGTATGAAAAAACGAAAGAGATTCTTCTACAAATTACTGGTGATAAAGAATTGTTAGATCATACACCTAATATTAAAGAATCAGTGCACCGCAGAAACCCATATGTAGATCCATTGAACTTCTTGCAAGTAGAGCTCATTAAGCAGCTTCGTCAGCAAGAAGAACCAAATGAAGAGCTATTAACAGAAGTACTATTAACAATTAGCGGTATCGCAGCAGGTCTGCGTAATACAGGCTGATATAGAATGATTAGAAAAGACTGCCGGAGTCATCGGCGGTCTTTTTTTGATGGGAAAAATAATGATAGACAACATCAACGAGATTAAACACCAAAGTGTTCTTCATAGAGTGAATGAAGAACAGATCTCCAGATCAAAGAGAGAAAAGTCCTTCAAAGGACGAATGGAGAACAAAGTCTGCAAGATCAAATATAGAAAAGTCCTACATAGGTCAAAAGAAGTGAAATCAAAGATCAAAAAATCCTCCATTATAAAAGCATCAATATATATTACTTTAAAAAAATCAAAGACAATCCTAAGCTAATAGTTCTGCCATTTCCTACTGTAAGTATAAGTTCTCTATACATGAAAAAACATGAAGTTGTTATAAAATCTCCCATAAAAAGTGCGTACCTACCGGTACTTTGAAAGGGAATTGCCGATAATCTAACAAAATGCCAAAGAATATGACTAGACAATTTGACGTTATGTAAGATGTCAGAAAATTTCAAAAGGAGTACAATCATTTTATAGTTTTCGGGAACAATGTTTTTTAATCAGTGTTTTGAAACAAAAGGGGGGCTAGTGGTGAATCGGGAGATTAAGGGAATTTCGTTAACTGACCTAAAACGTAATTTTGAAGAAGTTGAGAGTGGACTTACGAAATGGGAAGCCATTGAAGAGGCGAACCGATGCTTATATTGCTATGATGCACCTTGTATTACAGCGTGTCCAACAGGGATTGATATTCCATCTTTTGTTAAAAAAATTTCAACTGGAAATCTTAAGGGATCAGCTAAAACGATAATGTCTGCTAATCCTGTTGGTGCAAGCTGTTCACGGGTTTGTCCAACAGAGGAGCTCTGTGAAGGAGCTTGTGTTCTTAATCATTCAACAAAGCCAATAATGATTGGTAATTTACAAAGATATGCAACAGATTGGGCGATTCATAATGAACAACTCCTCTTTCAAGCCGGTAAGAATAATGGGAAAACTGTAGCTGTTGTTGGGAGCGGTCCAGCCGGACTTTCTGCAGCTAGAGAACTAGCACTCCTTGGTTACAAGGTTACGATTTTTGAAGCTGAGGAAAAGGCTGGGGGATTAAATACATATGGTATTGTCTCATTCCGATTACCTCAAGAGATTAGTTATTGGGAAATTGAACAAGTGAAAAAGTTAAATGTAGAAATTAAAACAAATACAAGAGTAGGATCAGATATTTCAGCAGGGTACCTACTACAAAAATATGACTCTATTATTTTAGCAGTTGGAATGTCGAAGGTTCCGAGGTTAAACATTGAAGGCGAGGAATCAGTTGGAGTGTATGATGCCATTGATTTTGTTAAGAAAACAAAGTCGTCTACAATCCCTACTGATTTTGTCTGTAAAAAAATAGCTGTTATTGGAGCCGGAAATACTGCAATAGACGCAGCAACTTGTTCTGTTCGACTTGGTGCAGACAATGTGAAAATCATCTATCGCCGAACACATAAAGAGATGACAGCTTATGACTTTGAATTTGAGTTTGCTAAGCAAGACGGAGTTGAATTTAGATGGTTAACTTCTCCAAAAAGAATACTAGCTAATGAAGAAGGCAAAGTTGTTGGCTTAGAATGTGTAAAGATGGTTCTTTCTGATAGTAGTGAGGACGGAAGACGTCACCCTGTACCGATTGAAGGTTCTGAGTATGTAATCGAAGTAGATGCTGTGATCAGGGCAATTGGCCAGTCAAGACATATTGATTTATTAGAGAAACTCGAAATCGCCCATGAAGATGGAGTTGTAAAACTATCGAATGATTCACTGCAAACTTCAAATGAAAAAGTCTTTGCATGTGGTGACGTGATTTTTGGAGCAGGCCAAGGAGAAGCAATGGTCGTATCAGCAGCTCAGCAAGGGAAGCTAGCAGCCTATGAAATACATCAAAAGATAGGAAGTCAAGTAGTGGAAACTGCTAAATGAAAAGGAGGTAATGTAATGGCTGACTTACGAATCAATCTAGCTGGAATTAGATCGCCAAATCCTTTTTGGTTAGCCTCTGCTCCTCCTACAAACTCAGGCTATCAAGTGCAGCGAGCTTTTGAAGCGGGATGGGGTGGAGCCGTTTGGAAAACACTAGGTGATCCGATTATTAATACATCTTCACGCTTTGCTGCTGTTAGCTTTAATGGACAAAGAGTGGCCGGATTTAACAATATCGAGCTCATTACAGATCGGCCGCTTGAGGTAAACTTGAAGGAAATCTATGAAACAAAAAAGAAATTTCCGGATCATACAATTATTGCTTCTTTAATGGTAGAACCAAAACAAGAGAAATGGCATGAAATTGTCAAGCGTGTTGAAGATGTTGGGGTTGATGGATTAGAGCTGAATTTTGGGTGTCCCCATGGAATGGCCGAAAGAGGGATGGGAGCCGCTTCAGGTCAAGTTCCAGAATTAGTAGAAAAACAAACCTATTGGGTAAAAGAAATAGCCAAGACCCCTGTTATCGTTAAGTTGACTCCAAATATTACAGATATCACTGTAACGGCTGAAGCAGCTGTCAATGGTGGAGCGGACGCCATCAGTATGATTAATACAATTAATAGTTTAGCAGGTGTAGATATTCATACATGGAACACAATCCCGCATGTTGGAGGAAAAGGAGCACATGGTGGGTACTGTGGACCAGCTGTTAAACCAATTGCTTTAAATATGGTCGCAGAATGTGCTAGAAATTCCTTCATTAATGTCCCGATTTCTGGAATAGGAGGTATTTCAAACTGGCAGGATTCTGTTGAATTTCTTCTTATGGGAGCAACAGGTGTTCAAGTTTGTACTGCTGCTATGCATCATGGCTTCCGTATCGTAGAGGATATGATTGAGGGTCTATCAAACTACTTAGATGAAAAAGGACTAGATTCAGTGATGGATCTAGTAGGGAAATCTGTTCCTAAATATTCTGATTGGGGAAATTTGGATCTTAATTACAAGGTTGTTGCCCGGATCAATAACGATGTTTGCATTAAATGTAATAAGTGTCATATTGCCTGTGAAGATACATCTCATCAATGTATTGATCTTCTAAAAGATCCTATCGGGAAGCCTTTATTGAAGGTAAGAGAAGAGGATTGTGTTGGCTGTAATCTTTGCTCAATCGTCTGTCCAGTAGACGGGGCCATCGATATGATTGAAGTGAAATCAGAGCTTCCTCCGATGACGTGGAATGAAAGACAAGCAGCACTTGCCTCAATCGAAAGCGACAAAGTTGATCTAGTAAAATGAAATCGGGGTGGAAAAAGTGAAAAAAATAATCACAAACGGAACGATTGTAACAGCTACAGATACGTATCAGGCAGATCTACTTATTGAAAATGAAAAAATCACATCCATTGGTCAAAAACTTGATATCAAAGTTGATGAAATCATTGATGCAAATGGAGCCTTTATTTTTCCTGGTGGTATTGACCCCCATACACATCTAGATATGCCATTTGGCGGTACGGTCACAAAGGATGATTTTGAAACAGGTACAATTGGAGCAGCCTTTGGTGGAACTACAACCGTTATTGATTTTTGCTTAACGAATAAGGGGGAGCCATTAAAAAATGCAATTAAAACATGGCATGATAAGTCAGAAGATAAAGCAGTCATCGATTATGGATTCCATTTAATGATTGGGGAAATCAACGATGAAGTATTACAAGAGCTTCCGAGTGTGATTGAGGACGAAGGTATTACTTCATTTAAGGTATTTATGGCTTATAAAAATGTCTTTCAAGCTGATGATGGTACATTATTTCGAACATTAGAAGCAGCGAAAAAGCTAGGCGCATTGGTGATGGTTCATGCTGAAAATGGGGATGTGATTGATTATCTCACAACAAAAGCACTTGCAGAAGGAAAGACAGATCCAATTTATCACGCATTAACAAGACCTCCAGAAATTGAAGGAGAGGCAACCGGCAGGGCGGCAAAATTAACAGAGCTAACAAACTCTCAATTATATGTTGTTCATGTTTCATGTCAAGATGCGGTTGAGAAGATTGCGGAGGCAAGAAGCAAAGGGGTGGATGTATGGGGTGAAACCTGTCCGCAATATTTAGTTCTAGATAAGACGTATTTAGAAAAACCGAATTTTGAAGGCGCGAAATATGTTTGGTCACCGCCCCTCAGAGATAAGCAACATCAAGAAGCGCTTTGGAATGCTCTAAAAAGTGGGGAATTACAAACACTAGGCTCTGATCAATGTTCATTTGATTTTAATGGACAAAAATCGTTAGGAAAGGGTGATTTTACTAAGATTCCAAATGGAGGACCAATGATTGAGGATCGAATGAGTATTTTATTTTCTGAAGGGGTGAAAAAAAATCGAATAACACTTAATCAATTTGTTGACCTAACATCAACAAGGGCGGCAAAGCTATTTGGGTTGTTTCCGAAAAAAGGAACAATTGCTGTAGGAGCTGATGCTGATCTTGTTATCTTTGATCCTAATGCTGAACGAACCATTTCAGCTAAAACTCACCACATGGCTGTAGATTACAACGCTTTTGAAGGGATGAAGGTGATGGGGGAACCAATCTCTGTTTTATCACGAGGTCAATTTGTGGTTCGTGATAAAACATTTGTAGGGAAAGCAGGAACTGGACGTTTTATAAAACGAGCTAAATATGGAAATCACCTTAATGTTCAACAAGAGGTAAAAGTACCATCTTAAATTCTTACACGTCACTTACCAACAGAGGTAATCCCATCTCTATAAGATTGCCTCTATTCTACCATCGTATCTTACACTTCACATATTCATCTTTTCCTTTTCAAAAAAATGAAATCAATAATAGGGGGCTTGTTACATGACGAACAATTATTTGAAATCTCCAGATCTTTTGCCAATTTCACATGAAAATAAGAAAATTGGCGCTGTTGGTTTTTCGTTTATTTGGGTAGGGATGGCTGTCGTACTTGCTGCCTTTGCAATCGGTGGAGCTGGAGTGCAAAGCTTGTCTTTAGGATGGGTGGTACTAGCAACGATTGTTGGCTCTATTGCCTTAGGATTTTTAATGACAATGACCGGAGATATCGGTGTGGAGCATGGTTTGTCATTCCCGGTTTACATGAGGGCACCTTTTGGTACAGTCGGAACTCATATTCCCTCAATAGTTCGTGGGTTTGTGGCCTCGTGTTGGTTTGGAGTCAATACATATTTCGGATCAACCGCCATGAATGCCATATTAGCTACAATGGTAGGCTTTAACAATTGGTTTGTTTGCTTTCTCATTTTTGCAACCCTTCAAGTTGTGAATACAGCTCTAGGGATAAAGGCTGTTGAACGCTTTGCAGATTTAGCTGCACCAATCATTATTATTATTTCAGGGTGGATGTATTTTACTTTGTCAGACCAAGCACTTCAACAAGGTCGCGAGGTTTGGTCCTGGGTTGAGAGCCCTGTAACAGGGGGGGCAGCCGTGACAGCTTTTATGGTCGTGATTATGTCTAATATGGGATTCTGGGGAACATTAACAGCTGATATGCCTTCATTATCTAGGTATGTAAAGGCTCCTTTAAATGAAAAGAATTGGTATAAACGAAACAAAGCTCAAATTGCGGGTAATCTAATAGCCTATCCGATTGTTCAAACCTTCATGGTTGTTATTGGTGCAGTCTCATATGTTGCTGTATCAAACTACGATCCTGTTGTCGCATTGCAGCAATCTGCGAGTGGACTTATTTTAGGTACTCTTTTATTAATGATTGTGTTTGCTCAATGGTCAACAAATATTACGGCAAACTTAATCCCCGCAGCCACCATTTTTTCAAATGTTGGCGGACCTAAAATGCCATTTTGGGCAGGTGTAGTGGTTGCAGGAATACTTGGAATTGTCGTGCAGCCTTGGAGTTTATTTGGCATCATTACACAAATTCTCTTAATTATTGGAGGGGTTCTGTCAGCTATTGTAGGGATATTAATCGCTGATTATTATTTTATTCGAAAACGACGTGTAAATGTTCCAGAACTATATGAAAGCAAGGGACAATATCATTACCAGAATGGAATAAACTGGGCTGGGTTGATATCTTGGATCGTTGGTGGAGGTGCTGCGGTGATTTTCACAAATTACTCTTTCTTGGTCGGGCTTGCTGTTGGGGCAATAAGCTATTATTTGCTAGGGAAGTTTTGGTGGTTTGAAAAATATAAGCAGGCTGAATTACTGGAGCCGAATGACGAGAAATATTTAGGAATTTCAGTTGGTCGAAATTGGAGCATTCAAACTGAAATAGGATCGGAACAAGAAGTTGTGATTACAGTAGATCCGGCAACAGAGAAAATATAAAGTGAAATTTCCATCAGTGGGTTTTCTTCATCCCCCACTGATGGTTAGTTGAACCAAGCGGACCTTTACGGGCAGTAAGAGTGGGTTAAATAAGCGAGAGAGGTGATTCTATGTCAGAACATAAGGAATTCTTGCTTGAAAAAGAAAGGATCGATAGTCTGTATGAACAAGGTTTTACGATTGCTCGTGTAACAGAAAATTTAAGTGGTGCGTTTGTTCATTTTCAAAGAATTAATGATAAAGGTGAAAAGGAAATTAGAGAAGTGCAAATTAAAATGGCGGAAGCAAGAAGGTATTTCTCCACTCTTTTGATTATGAAAAAGTGATAGGTAAGATCAAAGAACAGGACGCAGGATTCTGTTCTTTTTTAGTACAAAATGATTCGCGTGTCATCTTTTGTAACAACTTTATGGTTGTGCCAGATCTTTTTTATTTATAATTGACATAATTAGAAAAGAAAAGGTGGTTGCCGATGAAATCATACATCACTGTAGAAGAAATTCTCAAGCGTAAGCATTTTGAACATACAGAGGTTGTAGCAGGTGCCAATGGATTAAATCGTCATTTAAAATGGGTACATGTTGTTGAGGCTGTCCAAAGTAGTCACCTTTTAAAAGGAAATGAGTTGATTTTAACGACAGGTTTAGGCTGGAAGGAAGAACCAGCTGATTTGTATCTTTTTGTGGAACAATTAATCGCTTGTCGTGCAGCAGGATTATGTATTGAAATGAATACATATATTAAGGAAATTACTCACCAAGTCATTGATTTAGCAAATCTCCATCGATTTCCGATTATATTATTTCACCAGGAAGTATTATTCGTAGAAATAACAGAAGATATCCATTCCCTCATCATTAACAAACAATACCAACTCCTCTCGGATTTAGAAAAATATTCTCAAAAACTAAATGAAATGATGTTAGAAGCCCAACATCATGAACACTTTTTAACATTACTCCAAAGCTATTTAGATGTACAGATTATTACTTTATTTAAAAATGGAAATATTGAATGCATTCCAAATATAAGTGAAGGGAAAAAAACAAGGATCATCAACACAATGAAGATTTCCATTGAAAAATCAATGAAAAAGCCAGTGCAAATACTTGGTGATACTTACGCTGAAGTAGTGATCATATCTGATCATAGGGAACTTAATGATTTTGATTCGCTTATATTAGATCGAACAACAACTATTCTTGGGCAGTTTTGGCTGCGAGATCTTTATGTTAATGAAAAGAAATTGGATAAAGAAAGCGAATGGTTAACAGAATGGATTCATGGTGACATTCGAAAAGATGTGCTTATGGAACAATTAGCCTCAAATGGAATTTCGTTTTCCTTTACAGGAGGGATTGTGTGGCTTTGTAGGGGAGATAAGCGGGGGAAAAGCTTTCCTGCTAGAGAATTAACTTATTTTAAGTTAATCACAAGAACGACTTTTGAGCAGTTTGGTTTTTATTTATTCTTTATAGAGGGAAACGATCATCTTGTAGCCATTACATTAGATAAGCGCAACTCTGATAATTGGAAGCAGAGGTTAACAAAAGCTTTTCATAGAATGAAAATAGATGATTCTCAAAGTAGAAAAAGATTTTCTGAATTAATAATTGGAGCAGGTCAATATGTTAAAAAGCTAACTGATATTCATAAAAGCTATCTAACTGCAAAAGAAACTCTAGATCTCCAGGATTATATCGACGATAAGAATAGAAGTTATTTTTATCAGGATATTCATATGTTTCGAATGCTCACTCTTTTGAAAAAAGAGTCTAATTTAGAGGAAACAGTATATGAATATTTAGAGCCAGTCATTGAATATGATAAAAAATATAATGGGGAGCTTTTAATAACATTAAAAACATATTTAGAATGCAATGGATCAAAACAAGAAACTTCGAAACGATTATTTATTGTTAGACAAACCTTATACCATAGGATAGAAAAGCTTGAGTCCATATTAGGTAGGGATTTTATGAATGCAAAGAAAAGACTAGAGCTTGAGTTTATGCTACTTGCCTATGAGTTTTTATCGAGTAATAAGCATCAGCTATACTATCAGTCGCCAGCAAGGTTTTAATGGCTGTAAATTCTAAGGAATATCCAGTTCCTTTCATAAATAATATGTAAGATAAATGTAAACACTATCATTTGTAAAAAATTAACTAGTTGGGGGCATAGCCATGAATCAAAAGCCAATTCATTACGATGGAAGCAGTACATCAGACTTTATTTTAACAAATGAAACGACTGACAATCAAGCTATTGAGATCACAGATGAAATGAGAAAAAATATCGTGGGAAATCCATATGTCCTAAATATAAATGAATAAATTGTGAGAGGATTTGCTTCGTTGAGCAAGTCCTTTTTTATGGTCCAGCGTACAATGTCAAATACTTTTTTCAAGTTTTTAAGTAACTCAAATACACTCACTGTAATTTCCTTTTTTTACAAGTGACAATTAACCAAGTTTTTATAAAATAGACGCCATTTTCTTGATTCAGAAATGGGCATTCACT
>DASQMK010000502.1:0-12747 GCA_035645575.1 Metabacillus sp. | reverse complement strand
CTTAGATTGGAATATCTCATTTTGTCATCATATACAGATTGAATTCTCTGCTTTAATGTTCTTTTTTCCTGAGTGACATATTCCTCTTGAAAAGCTTCACCTTCTATAATAGGGTTTAATAAAATATCTGCTAATAACTTTAACGCTTTTTCTAATAATGGAGTTGAATCTGATAAAAACTTCTCATTCGCTACTTCCATTCGAAAGGATATAATATGATGCTCACCTTTTTTTGATAGATCAACATTCAAAGTTGCTCCGTAAAGTTCATCCAAATGCTGCCTTAAGCGTGTACTAGTTGGAAAATTTTGCGTACCTCTTTGAAGAACATATGGTAATATGGCTCTATATGTAACATCTTTTTCATTCAGGGGAGCTAATAACTTTAGAACAATGGTATTTGTTTTAAATTTGGATGTTGTAACAGTGTGAAGTGAAATACCATGAATATTTGTTTGTTGCTCATCAATATAAGACATGTAGACCCTCCTTTTACCAATTCATTGTTAGTAATTATATCAATACTAGGATAATAAAGGAAATAATACACATTTATTCTTTTCTATCTTTACTCTAATGAATCATCCCTATACGTACTAATGTTTAAAGCGCAGACAGTTCTAGTGATAGAACTGTCCTATGCAAGTTTTGGAAGTTGATTTGGATCTTTCTCAAAATCTTTATCTGGTTTAATAAAAAGCATTACAATCATAACAGCTATAACGCTTGTACCAGCTGAAATATAATAAACCAGATGTTCGCTTACAGACATCAAATAAGAAAAAACGGGCGGCCCTGCGGCAACACCAATAAATCTCATCGAGCTGTAAATAGATGTAATGGTACCTCGCTCCTCTTTTTCAATTCCCTCCGTAATTAATGCATCAAGACTTGGCAGAGTGATCCCTATTCCAACCCCCGCTAGAACTAAAAATGAGATTAAAAATATAAATGAGTGTTGTACTCTTAAAGCAATAAAGGAAAAAGTAACTAAACACATCCCTATAATGATGACTCTTTTCATTAAGTGTCTATTTTGACCAATTTTTTTACCTGATACATAAGAACTAATAGATAGTGCTAACAAAGGGATGGCTAATACTAATCCTTTTTTTACTCCGTCTATTGCATATTGTTTTTCGAGCATGTCTGAAAGAAAAAATAATACACCAAATAAAACAAACATAATGGTACACCCCACTGCAAAGATCGCAAAAAGCCACTTTCCATCACTTTTAAATATATCTTTTACACAATGAGCAAATACCTTAAAGCTTTGTTTTTCAGATTCTTCCTGTTTTGGTACCTTAACTAAAAAAAATACAAGCAGCACACTGATTAAACTGAAAAAAGGAATAAACCAAAAAGGCAAAAACCATAGAAAGGAAGCTAAAACAGCTCCTATAATTGGACTTAATACCTTCCCTGCAGTATTCGCTGTTTCAGTCAATCCAAGACCTGCACTTATTTGTTCATCATCTTGAAACATATCCCCTATTAATGGCATAACAACAGGTGCTGCACCCGCAGAGCCTATCCCTTGCAAAACACGTCCTAAGAGAATCATAATAAATGGATCATCCATTTTCCATGAAGCCCAGCCAGAAACTACTCCACCTAACCCAGCTATGATTAAGCAAGGAACCATCACAACTTTTCTCCCAAACCGATCTGATAGATATCCTGCAATTGGAATTAATATTATCGCCACAATTGAATATACGGTAATGATTAATGAACCCTGAAACGCACTAATCCCTAATTTTTTGGAGATTTGGGGCAATACAGGAATTAACATAGAATTTCCTAACGTCATGACAAGAGGAACAGATGATAATGCAAGTAAATCCAGCTTCTTTCGTGCTTCCATTTCGTCTTCACCTGTCTACTAATTATTTTGTTAACAAGTTCATTTTGTGTTAAATAGGGCTAACATATACTGGAATTAAGTAACAGCCATAATTTCAAGCAAACAAGCCTTCTCTAATGAAAAGAGAAGGCTTGTTTATTTTATCGTTTTCCTTTTTCATAAGGAGTTCCAAGAGCTTTTGGAGAATCTGCACGTCCAATAAATCCTGTTAGCGCAAGAATCGTTAATACATATGGAAGAATTAATAGGTAAACTGAAGGAATATCCTTTAGTAGTGGAATTGTTCCACCAATAATACTTAATCCTTGTGCAAGACCAAAGAATAATGCTGCACCCATTGCTCCAAGCGGATGCCATTTTCCAAAGATGACGGCTGCTAGTGCCATAAACCCTTGCCCGCTTATTGTTGCATGACTAAAATCTCTTGAAATAATTGTGGCATACACAGCACCGCCGATCCCAGCAAAAGCACCACTTAAAATTACACCAATATATCTCATTCTTGTAACATTGATTCCCATTGTATCTGCTGCCATTGGATGCTCACCAACTGAGCGTAAACGAAGGCCAAATGGTGTTTTATAAATAACGTACCAAACAATAACGGCTAGAAGAATAGCTAAATAAGAGGTAATATATCCTCCCGAGAAAAAGATTTTTCCAATGATTGGTATGTCGCTTAATAACGGAATATCCATTTTGTTAATGCTAGTAGAAATACGATCAGTTTGACCTTTTTCATAGATATTTTTCACAAGGAAAAGGGATAAACCTAAAGCTAAAAAGTTTATCGCTACACCACTAACAACTTGATCTGCCTTAAATGTTATAGAAGCCACAGCATGCAGTAGTGAAAAAAGAGCTGCTACCAGCATTGCAGCCAGTATGGCAAACCAGGGTGTTGCTTTACCTAATACATCATCAAACTGCAAATTAAATACGATACCAACAAATGCTCCAATAATCATTAAACCTTCAAGCCCAATGTTGACAACACCGGAACGTTCACTAAAAACTCCACCAAGTGCGGTGAAAATAAGTGGAGCTGCTACGAATAAAGCTGTTGGGATTATAATTTCTAAAGCTTGTAAAATGCTCACTTATTTCCCCTCCTTTTTGAAACGAAATAATATCCAACGGATAAAATAGCTTGATGCTACAAAGAAGATAATAAGTGCAATAATAATTTCAACAAGCTCATTTGGTACTCCCGCCTCTGATGGCATATTAAGAGCCCCAACCTTTAAACCACCAAATAAAGTGGCTGAGAATAAAATACCAATTGCAGCATTTCCACCGATAAGAGCTACTGCGATTCCATCAAAACCTATGCCTGTAAATCCACTTTTTACAGAAACATATTCAAATGTCCCTAGACCTTCCATTGCACCAGCAACACCTGCAAAGGCACCTGAGATAACCATGGAAAGAATAATGTTTCGGTTTACATTCATACCTGCATAATGTGCAGCATCATGGTTAAACCCTACAGCACGTAACTCAAAGCCTTTCGTTGTTTTCTCAAGAAGAAACCACATGATAAATGCAGCAAATAAGGCGATAAAGATTCCATAATGCATGCGGGAGTAATCGGTTATGTTCTCAAAGAATTCTGAACGTAAAGATGCAGACGGAAAGACCTTTTCTGATGTATCACTTTTGTCTGTTATTACATTTCGAATTAAGTAGTTTGTTACGTGTAGAGCAATATAGTTCATCATAATTGTTACAATTACTTCATGAACCTTGAATCTTGCTTTTAATAGTCCAGGGACAAACCCCCATAGCGCACCTGCTAAAGCAGCAACAATTATAGCTAGAGGTAGATGAATGATTGCCGGTAATTCAAAAGCTATACCAACCCAAACCGCTGCAAACCAACCTACAATTACTTGTCCTTCAACACCTATATTAAAAAGACCTGTTCTAAAAGCAAATGCAACAGCCAAACCCGTTAAAATATACGGTGTTAATTGTCTTATTGTCTCACCTATATAGTAAGAATCCCCAAACATCCCATACCATAGAGCACTATAACCTACAATAGGATTGTAACCACTTACCAACATAATGATAGCGCCACAAATTAGCCCTAAAATTACTGCAATTACAGGTATCAAAAGATTCATATAGCGATTTAAATTCATAATTGATTACCTTCTTTCTGACGTTTACTACCCGCCATAAGCAGTCCTAATTCTTGCTCAGTTGTTTCTTTAGGGTCTACAATGTCCACAATTTCCCCTTCATAAATGACTGCAATTCGATCACTAACATTCATAATTTCATCTAATTCAAAGGAAATTAACAGAACAGCTTTTCCGTTGTCTCGTTGTTCAATAAGACGACTATGAACGAATTCAATTGCTCCAACATCAAGACCTCGAGTAGGCTGTGCTGCAATTAACAAATCTGGATTACGATCAACTTCTCGACCGATAATGGCTTTTTGTTGATTACCCCCTGAAAGAGCTCTTGCTAATGTAGAAGAACTAGGAGTCCTTACATCAAATTCTTTAATAAGTGTTTTTGCTTTATCATAAATTGTTCTAAAATTGAGAACACCATTCTTGGAAAAAGGTTTTTTATAGTAATTTTGCAAGACCATATTTTCTCCAATAGGGAAATCTAGAACTAATCCATGCTTATGTCGGTCTTGTGGGATATGGCCAACACCCGTTTCTGTAATTTTTCTAGGATGCATATTTGTAATTTCTTTATTATTTAATTTTATCGTACCAGAATCAACTTTTCTTAAGCCTGTGATCGCTTCGATCAATTCAGTTTGACCATTACCATCTACACCTGCAACCCCAACAATTTCTCCAGCTCGTACAGATAAACTTAAGGAATTTACCATAGGTACTTGTCGGTTATCTTTTACTGTTAAATCACTGATCGTTAAAACATCCTCTTTTGGTATAGCTGGAGTTTTTTCTGTTGTGAATGAAACCTCCCGGCCAACCATTAACGAAGCCAATTCGTTAGGGTTTGTATTCGCTACGTCAACTGTCCCAATACCTTCTCCTTTACGAATAACCGTTACACGATCACATACCTCCATAATTTCTTTCAGCTTATGGGTGATTAAAATAATAGATTTCCCCTCTTTAATCAGGGTCTTTAAAATTTGAATTAATTCTTTGATTTCTTGAGGAGTTAGAACTGCTGTCGGTTCATCAAAGATTAAAATTTCTGCTCCTCGATATAAGGTTTTTAATATTTCAACACGCTGCTGCATACCTACTGAAATATCAGATATTTTTGCTGTTGGATCTACAGCAAGTCCATATTTTTCAGATATTTCTTTAACTTGTTTCTCTGCTTCCTTTATATTTACAGAAGGTCCTTTTTTTGGTTCATTTCCTAATATAATGTTTTCTGTAACTGAAAAGGTGTTAACTAGCATAAAATGTTGATGAACCATTCCAATTCCCAGATCATTAGCAATATTAGGATTCGTAATATTGACTTTTTTTCCTTTTACTCTAATTTCTCCTCTTTCAGGTTGATAGAGACCAAAAAGAACATTCATTAAAGTTGATTTTCCAGCTCCATTTTCTCCTAAAAGTGCATGAATTTCGCCTTTTTTTACTTGTAATGTAATATTGTCATTTGCAACTATTCCAGGAAATTCCTTACGAATATTCAGCATTTCAATTACATAATCCAAACTTGTTCACTCCTTCTCCTGAACAACATAAAGGTATTAATTTTTCATTTCGTGCACTTATATGCATTATTCTGCTATAAAGTATACAGGTATGAAAATCACCAGATGTAAATCTTCACTTGATTTCCTGAATAGTTTGAAGATTTACATTTAATGATTTTCAGGAATAAAGGCTGACTTTTACTCAGGTAAAGATTCCTCTGTCTAAAAGCTTCAATTATAAGCGATTTGACAGAGGAGTCTGAATCTTCAAGTAAGTCAGCCCTTATTTAATAATTATTTTGTTGGTACTTCAATTTCACCATTAACAATTTTTTCTTCAAATTCTTTTACTTTTGCTTTTACTTCATCTGATAAATGCTCATCACTTGGTGCAATACCGATCGCTTGTTCTTCGATACCGTATTCAATCACTTGACCACCAGGGAATTTACCAGATTTTGCCTTTTCAGCAAGGTCTTTAACAGCAACATCAACTCGTTTAACCATTGAAGTTAACGTAATATTAAATTCCTCACCATCTTTATATTTTCCGTTTCCTTCTTCATGTTGGTCTTTGTCTACACCAATAACCCAAAGCTCACGGTCTGGATCTTGAACTTTCAAGTCAATTGCTTCAGAGAAAACTCCATTACCAGTACCGCCAGCAGCATGATAAATTATATCAGTGCCAGAACCATACATACTTGATGCAATTGCCTTCCCTTTATCAGCTGCATCAAAAGCTCCTGCATATTGAACATCCACAGTTGCACCAGGATTTACAGCTTTAACACCTTCTACAAAACCTACCTCAAACTTTTTAATTAAATCTCCCTCAACACCGCCAACAAATCCGATTTTATTTGTTTTTGTTGTTAATCCTGCTACAACACCTACTAGGAATGAACCTTGGTGTTCCTTAAATGTAATGCTAGCAACGTTTGGTTGATCTACAACACTATCAACAATTGCAAAGTGTGTATCTTTTTGTTGTTGAGCAATTTCTTCAACCGCCGGTTGTAATAAGTATCCAATTCCATATATTAAATCGAATTTTTTACGTGCAAGCGTATTTAAGTTTGTCACATAATCGGCATCACTTTGAGACTGGGAATAATCATAACCGTTAGTTCCTTTTTCAAGACCGTTTTCCTCACCGAAAGCTTGTAATCCTTCCCAAGCTGATTGATTGAATGATTTGTCATCAACACCACCAACATCCGTTACCATTGCTACTGTAAACTGATCTTCAGTTGCTTCTCCGCCGCCTTCAGTCCCGGCTCCTTCATCGTTGTTTGCTCCACCACAGCCAGCTAATAAAGTACCTGCAGCTAAAAATAATGATAATGCTAAACCATGTCTCTTTTTCATTTTATAGCCCCCTAAAAAGTATAGTAAAAGAATGTAAAATAAACTAAACGTTACAGCCTATACGAGCAAACCACCTCCTTACAGTATAAAACCTGTACACTCGTCTATTTTAAACAACCTACTAGGAGTTAGACACTAAACAGTGAAGATTTTCTGACAAACTTTATGTAAGAAAAATAAGAAAAACGCAAGCGACCGTTTAGCAACATATAAACTACTCAGTATGATATTAAGCGAGACTCCCATTAGAGGGTAATCTTACTCTATTGGATAACGAGATTTATCCTACTTCATAAATGTAGTCAAATTCGGGAAAAGGAAACACGAAGAGCCCAAACGTCGATGTTAACTAATCGTAAGGAGGGGTGCGAGTTCACTAGTTGCGTGGCACTGGCAGTCGGATACGCGACGTCAATCTCCATGACTGCACTTGCACGTCCTGCGCTTCGGTGCAAGACAATATACCTCCGTACAAAATATTAGTCTTCCTTACTTTTTTAAAAAACTAATAAATTTGCATTTCTCTTTCTATTCTGACCTATAAACGCTTTCTTACAACATGAAAACTAAAGTGATCTGCTCTGAAATAATTTAATGAGAATAAAACTGGTTGATCTTGTTCATCATAGTGCATTTGTTTTAAAAGGAGTAGTGATGTTTCAGGGTCACACTCTAAAATGGGGGATATTTTTTCATGATACCCAATCGGTTCGATATGGGTAACAGCATAACTAATATAGATATTAGCGTTATCCTCTAGTAATTTAAAAAGAGATTCCTGTTCATGGTCAAATGTCTCAGGTAAAATTGAAGTAGGAATTTTGTCTATGCAATAAACAACTGGTTCCCCATTTGCTGTTCTTACTCTTTCAAGTAGAAAGATTTCTTCATCTCTTTTACACTTAAATTTTTTGATCTCATCTTCAGTCGCACCTGTTATGGATGAAGAAAGAAAAACTGTTCCTGGCTTAAGGGTTGCTTGTTCAATCATTGCAGTAACACTATTTAACTGCTCTATACCAGAGGTGAATTTTGGTTTAGAATTTACAAATGTTCCGACACCATGTCTTCTAATGATAACGTTTTCTTCCTCAAGTGTTCGTAGTGCTTCCCTTAGCGTGGCTCTACTTACACCTAAGGATTTTGAAAGTTCAAATTCAGAAGGAAGTTTTTCTTTTTCTCGATATGTACCGTTCTCAATATCCTCTTTTATTTTATCAATCACTTGTAAATACAAATGTCGATTGTCAGACTTTATGGTCATTGATACGCCCCCATTTTACCCGCAATGTATAAGAGATCAGACATCTGATGTTATACACCTTACTCTAATCGAAAATACTATATCATGTTTTTACCTAGAAATAAATAGAAACTAATAAAATTGTCGAAATAATAAAAGTTGTCTATGTTTATAGTATAGTTTGTTTCCTTAAAAAATATTTAATATCTCTAACCTTCAGTTTCACAGTCTTATCGTACTCTTTTTGTCGTATTTTGTCGATTGGAAAAATAAAAAAAACTAAACAGAAAATGGCCTTATTTGCCATTTCTGTTTAGTCATTTATTTTAGGATGTTAATTCTTCATGTTTTTCTTTGGAAAGCAGGACATCACGTGGTTTAGAACCTTCATATGGTCCAACAACTCCTCGTTCTTCCATTGCATCAATCAATCTAGCCGCCCTGGTATAACCGATACGGAAACGTCTTTGAAGCATAGATACAGATGCAGTTTGCATATCAACCACAAGCTGTACAGCTTCTTCATATAAATCATCCTCAACTTCTGTGGTCGTTTCAGCCACTTCAGACGGAATCATTTCTTCTTGATATTGTGCCTTCTGTTGACCAATTACAAAATTGACCGTTTTTTCTACTTCATCATCGGACAAAAATGCCCCCTGTACACGAACTGGTTTTGATGCCCCAACAGGTAGAAAGAGCATATCACCTCTACCTAAGAGCTTTTCCGCTCCACCCATGTCTAAAATTGTTCTTGAGTCTGTTTGAGAAGAAACACTAAATGCAATTCGCGAAGGGATGTTAGCCTTAATAACCCCTGTGATAACATCAACCGATGGACGTTGGGTGGCAATAATAAGATGAATGCCGGCAGCACGTGCCATTTGTGATAGTCTTGTAATTGAATCTTCTACATCAGAAGATGCTACCATCATTAAATCAGCAAGCTCATCAACAATGACAACAATATAAGGAAGCTCAGGTTGTTTAGCTTCTTCTTCTAGATTATTCCGCCTAATAATCTCATTATAGCCTTCAATATTTCTAGTTCCTGTATGTGAAAATAGCTCATATCTTCTTTCCATTTCATTTACGACTTTTTTAAGTGCCTGAGACGCTTTTTTAGGATCTGTCACAACAGGAGCTAATAAATGTGGTACACCATTATAAACATTCAATTCAACCATCTTAGGATCAATCATCATTAATTTAACTTCATGGGGTTTTGCTCTCATTAAAATGCTTGTGATAATTCCGTTAATACAAACACTCTTACCACTACCTGTAGATCCAGCAACAAGTAAGTGAGGCATTTTATTGAGTTCTGCTAATACAGCATCACCTGAGATGTCTCTACCTAAACCGATTAGAAGTTTTGCATCCGGACGATCATTAGCCTTTGATTCTAGTACCTCTCTTAGAGACACCATCGCAATCTCTGAATTCGGAACTTCTATTCCAACCGCTGACTTTCCAGGAATCGGTGCTTCAATTCGAATATCTTTCGCTGCTAAAGCCAATGCCAAATCATCACTTAAGTTAACAATTTTGCTAACTTTTACTCCCACATCCGGATATACTTCATACTTTGTTACCGCAGGACCTAAATGAACCTGTGTTACTTTTGCTTTAACCCCAAAACTTTGAAACGTTTTTTCAAGTTTTCTTGCATTTTCATAAATATTTTTCTTATCTGCCTGTTGTGAATTGTGCTTTGGTGCTTTAAGTAAGTCTATTGGTGGAAGCTTATAATCCTTATTTTCTACTTCAACAAAAGCCATAGGTTGAATCATTTCCTGCTCTGGGCTTGATTCTTCAGAAATGTTTTCAGGATCACTCTGCGGTTTTTCAGATGCTCCTCCATGATTGTTGGGAGGGACTTGTTGATTTTCCATTGTATGAATAATCATTTCTTGCTGATCTCCATTGTCTGAAAAACTTGATATAATCGGTTTTAGCTCATCTTGCTCGTCCACCATTAGCTCATTATCATTGTTTTCAAGTTGTTTTTGTTGTTTTCTTTCTTTTTGTTCAGTTCGCTTTTGTTTGATTGCTCCGGGGAGACCTTTCATATCTTCTATAAAACCAATGATTTGGTTTTTCATAAACCTTCTAATTGGTCGAAGTATTTTTGCAACTGTTGCCTGCAGGGAACGCCCTGTTATTAAGATCATGCCAATTACAATTAATACAATCGCGATGATTCTTGATCCCGCTTCTGCAAATAAGTAATAAGAGGATGCAAAAATAATTGCTCCTAGCATACCTCCTCCTAAATCAACATTACTTGCTTCTCCCTTAACATCCATCCAAAATAATTCCAGTGTATTTGATATAACACTCGGAGAAGCAAACGTACCATTATGTGATAGCAGTTTGAATAAAGTTACATGACTTAATAGTAATAATGAAGCGGTGACACAATAAATTCCAACCATCTGTCTGCTAAATAACCTTGGTATTTGCCTTTTCCAGATCAAATATAAGGAAAATAGGACAATCCCTATTAAAAATAGCATGTACCATTCACCACTGAAAAAGCGAAATAAATGGACAAATGCTGAACCAACAAATCCTAGTTTAGATATGGAGATAAGTGCAATTGCCAAAATAATTAATCCTGCTAGTTCATACTTTAATGTTCTTTTCCAATCATCCTTTGACTTTCTCTGTCTTCTTTTTCTTTTAGCCATTTACATCACCTGTTATCTTTTAATCTTCTTATAAGCCAAAGGCTTTATTATGTATAAATAAGTTTTCTATAATCAAAAGAAGAAAGCAGCCGAATCAGGCTGCCTCTTGTACATACTACATTTATTATACCATAATCATCTTAACTGATCGAAAAGGACATTGTAATTTTTTGACCTGGACATAATTGAGAATCAAGATAATGCTGTGGATCACTACTCATCACACGAATAATTTCGTACTGAGAGTTTTCTGTTTGTTGAACAAGTAGTTGCACACCATTCATTTCAACGATTGATTGTTTTTTATAGTCCCCTTCAACAGTAGGGAACATGAGTTCTTCTGGCATCATTGTATAGTATATCATTGCAGCACCTGATCTTCGTCATTTTTTTCAAGCATACTATTTAGTTTTTGAATAGCTTGCCCAACTCCGCCGACTTCATCGATTAATCCATATTCAACAGCATCTCTTCCCACAACATTTGTTCCGATATCTCTTGTTAAATTCCCTTTTGATAACATTAGCTCTTTAAATTTTTCTTCACTAATGCCGGAATGGCCAGTTACAAAATTGATCACTCGTTCTTGCATTTTATCTAGATATTCAAATGTTTGTGGTACACCAATCACTAAACCAGTTAATCTAACAGGGTGGATTGTCATTGTTGCTGTTTCAGCAATAAAGGAATGATCACAAGAAACAGCTATAGGTACACCAATTGAGTGTCCTCCTCCTAAAACAATAGATACTGTCGGTTTTGATAATGATGCTAGCATTTCTGCAATGGCAAGTCCTGCTTCCACATCTCCTCCAACAGTATTTAAAATGACAAGCAATCCTTCAATATTAGGATTTTGTTCGATCGCTACGATTTGAGGAATAACATGCTCGTATTTTGTTGTTTTATTTTGTGGCGGCAATTGGATATGCCCTTCAATTTGTCCGACGATTGTTAAACAATGAATTTTTGACTCATTTCCCATTTGTGGCACATTTGTTTGACCAAGCTGCTGAATTTTATCCACAATAGAGCTCTCTTTATTTTCTTGCTTCTGAACTTCCTCATTTTTTATGTAATGATCATGATTTGTCATGTTAGCCATCCTTTCTTAATCAGTCTGTTTGTAGTATTTACAACCTTGTTTTTTTCATACGAAAGGATAGAAGGATGGAAACAAAATAACACTTATTTTTTATTATGATCTAGAAAGATTAGAAAAGCTTGGCTTGTCGTGAAATCCTACTGGCGTGGCTTTATATTTCTTATTTAATCATCCATAGAAATTTATAGTAAGACAAAAAAGCATTGAAAAAAATTCAACGCTTTTTTGACATTTTATATTTCCATAATGATTGGTAATATCATCGGACGTCTTTTTGTTTTTTCGTATAGGAATTGATTAAGTGCTTCTCTAATGCTTAACTTCAATTGTGACCATTCGATCGAATATTCTTGCATACTTCGGTCTACTATCGTTGCGACCACCTTTGTCGCATTTGTAATTAGTTCTTCTGATTCTCTTACATATACAAATCCTCTTGTAATAATTTCTGGACCAGATATGATTTGTTTTCTTTGTTTATCCAATGTTACCACTACAATTAGAATTCCATCCTGTGATAATAAACGACGGTCACGAAGAACAATATTACCAACATCTCCAATACCTAACCCATCAATTAATACATTTCCAGATGGAACTTTTCCACCTGTGTATACTTGTTCTCCTTTAAATTCAACGATGTCGCCTTTTTCAACAAGAAAAATGTTTTGAGCATCAATACCAACTTGTTTAGCTAATTTTTCATGAGCTTTTTGCATTTTATATTCCCCGTGTATGGGGATAAAATATGTTGGTTTCGTTAAATTCAGCATCATTTTTAGTTCTTCTTGGTGTCCGTGCCCTGATGTA
>DASQMK010000501.1:0-4136 GCA_035645575.1 Metabacillus sp. | reverse complement strand
AATGGAGGGCTTATGAAATGAAACGAGTGATATCGTGTTTAACGTTTATAACAATGCTTCTTTCTGTAACACCAATGGCTTTAGCTAAAGAATCAACAACTGTCGAGCTTGCAGATAAAGCGAAGTCTGCTGTTTTGATTGAACGGGATACCGGAACCATTTTGTATGATAAAAACAGTGATGAAAAACTTCCTCCAGCAAGTATGACAAAAATTATGACAATGCTTCTAATTATGGAAGCGCTAGATAAAGAACAAATTAAATGGGATGAAAAAGTTCGTACAAGTGAGTATGCTGCTTCAATGGGAGGTTCACAAATCTTCCTAGAGCCTGGTGAGGAAATGACTGTTGAGCAAATGTTAAAAGGAATTGCAATTGGATCAGGAAATGATGCATCTGTTGCAATGGCTGAAAAAATAGCTGGATCTGCTGAGGAATTCGTTAACATGATGAATAAAAAAGCGGATGAATTAGGCTTGAAAAATACACATTTCAAAAATCCAACAGGATTACCGGAACAAGATCATTATAGCTCTGCTCATGATATGGCCTTAATGGCAAAAGAACTATTAAAATACGAAGAAATTACGAATTTTACTGGGAAATATGAAGACTATTTACGTGAAGGAACCGATAAAAAGTTTTGGCTAGTTAATACAAATCGACTTGTCAAGTTTTATCCGGGAGTAGATGGTGTGAAAACCGGCTTTACAAATGAAGCGAAATATTGTTTAACGGCAACAGCCAAAAAAGACAATATGCGTGTTATCGCTGTTGTTTTTGGAGCAGATACACCTAAAGACCGTAATGCACAGGTTACCAAAATGCTAGATTATGCATTTAGTCAATATCAAACACATCCTTTATTTGAAAAAGATCATGTTTTATCTCAAGTGGATGTAAGTAAGGGCAGTGAAAAAAAAGTGAATCTAATGACATCAGAGCCAATATCCGTTCTTACGAAAAAGGGTGAAAAGGTTGATGATGTCACACAAGAGGTATTAATGAAAAAGGATATAAAGGCCCCTGTTAATAAAGGGGATGAGCTTGGGACTCTTCAATTAAAGAAAGATGGTAAAGTAATTGCAGAGAGCAGGCTTGTAGCTGAAAAAGATATTGATGAAGCAAGCTGGTGGACGATGTTTAAACGAGTTATGAGCAATTTTTCAAAGGCTGGCTAATGATGACGAAATACCACTAGTTTTGTCATCCGGCAGGAATTTAACAGTTCGATCAAGAATAGACTCTTATCCAGAATTTAAGGAGGGGTAAAACCTTGAGTCTAGCGATTGAACTTGATGTAAAAGAATCTGTACTTTGTATACGACTCTCAGGTGAGCTTGATCATCATGCAGCAGAAGAATTACGCTCAAAGGTGACTGAAACTTTAGCAGCAAATCAAATTCAACATATTGTACTAAACCTTGGAGAATTATCATTTATGGATAGTTCAGGATTGGGAGTCATCTTAGGAAGGTATAAGCAAATAAAAGCAACCGGTGGAGAAATGGTTGTATGTTCGATTTCTCCATCAGTCAAGCGATTATTTGATATGTCAGGTTTATTTAAGATCATTCGGTTAGAAGAAGATGAGCTTAAAGCGCTCCAGACTTTGGGGGTGGCATCATGAAAAACGAAATGAACCTTCAGTTTTCAGCGCTAAGCCAAAATGAATCGTTTGCAAGGGTTACAGTAGCTGCTTTTATTACACAATTAGATCCAACAATGGATGAGTTAACCGAGATTAAAACAGTAGTGTCAGAGGCTGTTACGAATGCAATCATCCATGGATATGATAATGATCCAAATGGTATTGTCTATATTTCTGCCACTCTAGAGGATGGAATTGTTCAATTAACGATCCGTGATGAAGGGGTAGGTATTGTGGATGTAGAAGAGGCGAGACAACCTCTTTATACGACAAAACCTGAGCTTGAAAGATCAGGAATGGGCTTTACGATTATGGAGAATTTTATGGATGAAATTACAGTCGAATCGTCTGAAGCAAAAGGAACGACTGTTAGGTTGATTAAACACTTATCGAAAAGTAAAGCTTTATGCAATTAAAGGGAGACTTGCTATGGATGTGGAGGTCAAGAACGATCAGTCGAATACACAGTTAAAGGATCATGAAGTCAAGGAGTTAATTCGTCGTAGTCAAGAAGGGGACCAAGAAGCACGAGACTTAATTATTCAAAAAAACATGAGGTTAGTGTGGTCTGTTGTCCAGCGTTTTTTAAATCGTGGCTATGAACCTGATGACTTGTTTCAAATTGGGAGCATTGGATTACTAAAATCTGTTGATAAATTTGATTTATCTTATGATGTTAGATTTTCGACCTATGCAGTACCAATGATTATCGGTGAAATCCAACGATTTATCCGTGATGACGGTACAGTGAAAGTGAGCCGTTCTTTGAAGGAATTAGGAAATAAAATCAGACGAGCACGAGATGAATTGTCAAAAACAATGGGAAAAGTACCAACAGTTGCCGAAATTGCCTCCTATTTAGATATTGCTCCTGAGGATGTTGTACTAGCACAGGAAGCCGTTAGAGCACCTTCATCAATCCATGAAACTGTCTATGAAAATGATGGAGATCCCATTACATTGCTCGATCAAATTGCTGACAATACGGAAACAAAGTGGTTTGATAAAATAGTACTGAAAGATGCCATTCGGGACTTAGACGAACGAGAGAGACTCATTGTTTTTCTACGTTATTATAAAGATCAAACCCAGTCAGAGGTAGCCGATCGGCTCGGTATCTCTCAAGTACAAGTGTCAAGGCTTGAGAAAAAGATACTACAGCAAATGAAAGAAAAGATGAATCAATTATAAAGTGAAACTTCCATCAGTGGGGGTCTTACTGCCCGCTTAGAGTGGGATAAAAAGAAGAATTAATGATTATCACTCCTTAAAATTTCAAGGAGGATAATAATTATTCTTCTTTTTTTTGTTCTATTTCTCAGCTTTGTCCACTTCTCCTTCGTATTTTACTACCAAACAACCAATGGTAATTGTTGGACTTTCTTACAGGATTGCATGATTAAAATTAAGGCAAAGCATACTACATATACAATCACAAATTTCACTTGAAAGAAAGAAGTAAAAATGCTTCATCTAATACAATCATTAGGAAGTGAATCTTGATGGATAAGACGGTATACATTAGACTTCGTCACCGAATTCAAGTACATCCTAACGATGTCATCACAATTGATAAAGTTGCAATCATAGTCGGCGATAAGGAGTTGACAGAAAAGCTAAAGAAGATTGTGATCCATAAAGTCCAGATAAGTGATAAAAATATGGTCGTCATAGATGTTATGCAAGTCATAAAAGAAATACAAAAATATGACAGTGAAATAGAAGTCCAAGCGTTAGGATCAAACCAAACAATTGTAGAAATCTTGTACAAAAAAAAGAAGCTATCTCCTCTTTTGTTTTGTATCGTATGGCTATTACTCTTTATTGGAGCAGGGTTGGCGATAATGAACTTCCATGAGGATGTAAGTATGCAGGCTGTTCATCAGCGAATATACAAAATTGTGACGGGGAAAGAGAATGATCAGCCACTTATTCTACAGATACCATATTCAATAGGTCTAGGATTAGGAATGATTTTGTTTTTTAATCACTTATTTAAAAAGAGAATTAATGAAGAACCAAGTCCCTTAGAGGTAGAAATATTTAATTATCAACTTGATTTAGACCAGTACGTAGCGATGAATGAAAATAAAGAAAATATAAACAAAAATAATGATGATGTTAAGTAGCTTCATTCTTATAATTATCGGATTATCCGGGGGGCTTGTTGTTGGTTCAGGTTTTGTTGCATTTTTAGCGGTATTAGGAATTATTCCTAGGCTCACACAGTTAACAAAAACTTATCAGTTTATCCACGTATATGAGTGGGCGATTATATTAGGTACTGTCTTGGTAGGGTGGGCTAGCTTAAGGAATAGCATGTTATTTCAATCTGAGATTTGGTTAATTCCAATCGGTCTCTTTTGTGGGATTTTTATAGGAATGCTAGCTGCGGCTTTAACAGAAGTTCTTAACGTTTTCCCTATTTTAGCTAAGAGGATTGGGTTAGGAGAAAAAATTATTGTTTTGTTAATGGCAATAGTGC
>DASQMK010000500.1:0-3433 GCA_035645575.1 Metabacillus sp. | reverse complement strand
ATCCGCAAATGCGTTTACTTCCTTTACACGAACAGCGTATTTATTCTCGAGTACAAGTCATGTAGAGAGAAACCTGGAAACATTAATTGATTTTGTTCAGGATCCTTACTTTTCTGAAAAAACAGTTGAGAAAGAAAAGGGAATTATCGGGCAAGAGATAAATATGTATGATGATAACCCGGATTGGCGTTTATACTTTGGGCTTATTCAAAACCTTTTTCACCATCACCCTGTTAGGATCGATATTGCAGGAACCATCGATTCAATTGCAAAAATTACAAAGGATTCTCTATACGAGTGTTATCATACATTCTATCATCCAAGCAACATGCTGTTATTTGTTGTCGGAGCTGTTGATCCTGAAATGATTCTGCAACAAGTCAGAGAAAATCAAGAAAAAAAGAATTTTACTGCTCAATCTGAGATAAGAAGAGAATTTCCAACTGAACCTTCAGGTGTTTTTAAAAAAATTGATAAATTAAAAATGAACGTACAAGGTTCTAAATGTTTAGTTGGTCTAAAAGCAAAAAGCCCGAATAGAACTGGAGCAAGTTTATTGAAGTTTGAACTTTCAATGAATATTATCCTGGATATGCTATTTAGCAAAAGCTCTGCAAATTATGAAGAGCTATATCAAGATGGGCTTATTGATGATACGTTTAGCTATGATTATACAGAAGAAAATGGCTTTGGATTTGCAATGATTGGTGGAGATACAGAGGATCCTGATCGTTTAGCTGAAAAAATTAAACAAATGTTATTTTCAGCTAAAAATAATGGTGTTGACTTCTCAACATTTGAAGCAACGAAAAAGAAAAAAATTGGTTCATTCCTAAGAGCGATCAATTCTCCTGAATATATCGCTAATCAATTTACACGCTATGCATTTAATGAAATGAACCTCTTTGATGTTGTACCAACACTTGAATCAATCTCTAAAGAAGAAATAATAAATGTATTAAACGAAGCGGTTGAAGAGGATTTATTTTCAGTTTGCCAAGTCGTTCCTAAATAAGATACAAGCGAATGAAGGTCTGCATTGTTAGGCCTTTTTTTATTTAGAAAACATCAAGTAATATGCTAAAATGATGGAAGTCTACAGTGTGTAGACAAAGTAAAATTGCAAACCCTTTAGACTGATTGCTAACGCTTGCCTCTCAAAGTACGGAGCCCTGTGAGGAGCGGAGTTACCGGAGTTGATAATGAGCACCGCAGCTAAACTTTATAAGAAAGCGAGTGTTTGTCAACAGTCTGGGAAGTCTATTTTATTATTTAAGGAGCTTCATATGGAAAGATATGCATTAGTAACAGGAGCAAGTGGCGGAATCGGCACCGCCATCGTTAGAAAGCTCGTAGAAGATAATTACATAATTTACGTTCATTACAACAAAAATGTACAAGCAATTAAGGAATTAAAAAATTATTCCAATAATATTATTCCCGTTCAAGCCGATTTGACAGTAAAATCGGGTGTTGAAACCTTATTGTCCCAAATTAACATGCCAATTGACTTGGTTGTGTTAAATAGCGGGGTAAGTTTATACGGATTAATAACAGATTTAGAAGATGATGATATTGAAAACATGGTCCAATTACATATAACAAGTCCATTTAAACTAGTACAGCAGCTTGTTCGACCTATGATTCGAAAAAAGTCTGGTAACATCATTGTCATATCCTCAATTTGGGGGATTACAGGTGCATCCTGTGAGGTGTTATATTCAATGGTAAAAGGTGGACAAAATGCATATGTAAAAGCATTAGCAAAAGAACTTGCTCCTAGTCAAATAAGGGTCAATGCGGTAGCTCCTGGAGCCATTTCAACAAAGATGTTATCTCATTTTTCTGAGCAAGAAATAAGGGATTTATCAGAAGAAATTCCACTTGGCCGGCTCGGTCATCCTGAAGAAATTGCAAATACGGTCTCTTTTTTAGCCTCAGATCATGCTTCATATATTACTGGTCAAGTTATTTCTGTTAACGGTGGTTGGATCTAAAAATTGTTGAATAAATCACACCTCCTCTTGGAACAATAATTTTGTATCAATTAAAAAGGAGGAACTCCTATGTCTGTCTTAGAAAATTGGAATGAATGGAAAGATTTTTTAGGTGATCGCTTACATCATGCTCAAAACGAAGGCATGAACGAGCAAGTAATTTCCAACCTAGCTTTCGAAATTGGGGATTATTTAGCAAAGCAAGTTGATGCTAAAAATCCACAAGAAAAAGTACTTGCAGATTTATGGAGTGTAGCATCTGAACAAGAGCAACATGCTATTGCAAATATGATGGTCAAGCTTGTTCAAAATAACGGTTCACATTAAGAGAGGAGTGATCCTCTCTTTTTCATTGTTTTAGGAATTTATAAAATTCATGTACTGTGGATAAATGCTTGGCATCAGCTCTGAGGCGCAGGACGTGCAAGTACATTTGTGGAGATTGACGTCGTGATTTTAAACTGCTTCTAGGCTCTAGCCACAAATGAATTAAAGACAAAGAACATCTTCTATTCATTTGCGTCTTATTTAATCAATGCGCTTGTGCTTTTGTTCGTAAATTCATAGCTTTCATACTTTCTTCTTTCAGCAAAATCATTTATTATAGTTGGTAGTGGTTAATGTTAGGAGGGGCTTTCTTTGCCATTTGAGTGGTACTTAGAATATGAGATACAAAAAAATAGGCCCGGGCTTTTAGGTGATGTGTCTTCGTTATTAGGAATGTTATCAATTAATATTATTACTATTAATGGTGTTGATGATTCTAGACGTGGCCTGCTATTAAAATGTGAAAGCAATGATCAAGTTCGGAGACTTGAATCAATTTTAAATACAATGGACAATATAACAGTTACAAAGCTAAGAGTACCAAAGCTTCGAGATCGGTTAGCTGTTAGACATGGCCGATATATCCAAAGAGATGCTGATGATAAGAAAACATTTCGTTTCGTCCGTGATGAACTTGGTTTATTGGTTGATTTCATGGCAGAACTTTATAAACAAGATGGACACAAACTTATTGGTATTCGAGGAATGCCACGGGTAGGGAAAACTGAGTCCATCGTCGCATCTAGTGTATGTGCAAATAAAAAATGGTTATTTGTTTCATCAACATTGCTAAAGCAAACGATTCGAAGCCAATTAATTGCTGATGAATATAGTGAAGATAATGTGTTCATTATTGATGGTATTGTATCGACAAGAAGAGGTTCCGAAAAACATTTTCAATTGGTAAGGGAAATTATGCGACTTTCTGCTACGAAAGTTGTGGAACATCCAGACATTTTCGTTCAGAATACAGAGTATACAATTGATGATTTTGATTACATAATAGAAATCCGAAATGAACCTGATGAAGAAATTACATATAAAGACGTTGAAAATCCACCGATGATGTTTGACTCTTCAGGTCTCTCGGGATTTGACTTTTAGTTATG
>DASQMK010000499.1:0-11710 GCA_035645575.1 Metabacillus sp. | reverse complement strand
TGCAGTAAAAAAATGTCCACAAGTATTTTTACTAGTTGATCACCAAAAATTTGATCAATACGCATTAACAACTTATTGTGAATTAGCAGATATCGACTATCTCATTACAGATAAAATTCCTAATGAGCAGTATCAAGAGTACTTTAAAGAACATGACATTAAGTTAATCTACTAATCACTTAGAATAACTAAAAAAAGGTTGTTCTTTACATGAGGAAAAGAACAACCTTTTTCATCATAATTCCCCTGTAAGAAACTGAGCCCTACCAAAACCGAAGCTCCAGTCAGCATTTCCATTTGTAACGATTGATATCATAATATCATTGGGTTCAATTCCACAATGTTGATTTAATTCTTTAACGATTAGTTCATAAAATAGTTGTTTTTGAGCTTCTGTTCGTTCTTTGCTTGTCACACTTATAACAACAACATCTTTGCTGCGCTCAAAACCTAAACCTGTGTCTTCAATAATCATCTCATTTGCAGGATGCTGATAAACAATTTGGTAGCGATCTCTTTCTGGTACCTGAAAAGCCTGCACCATTGCACGATGGGCAGCATCTAACAATTTTCGTAGTGATTGATCATCTCGACCTTCTATTAAATCAAATCGAATTAAAGGCATAACTAGTCTCTCCTTTTTTAAATTAGGCTGTATCGTTCTTTCTACATTTACTCACTTTAGTAGCTTCTTTATATTGCTGGAGAATCTTGATATAGATTCGCCTTGCCGCTCGTGTTAAACTCTCTCATTTTTTCTTTAATTGTTTCTTTTACTGCCTGCTTACCTGGCGTTAAAATGGAACGAGGGTCATATAGTTCAGGATTTGTACTTAATACATTACGTACTGCCTTCGTCCAAGCTTGTAAACACTCCGTATTCACATTGATTTTAGCATGACCAAGTTGGATCGCTTTTTGAATTTGGTAAGTCGGAATTCCTGATCCCCCATGTAAAACAAGTGGAACACCTGTTAATTCTGATATTTGCTTCATTTCTTCAAATCCTAGTTTTGGTTCTCCATTATATGGACCATGAACCGACCCAAGAGCTGCTGCCAAAGCATCAATTTTCGTTTCCTGTACAAGTCGATAACACTCAATAGGATCCGCGTATTGGATACCACCAATTAACCCGTCCTCATTTCCACCAACTGTGCCGACTTCAGCTTCTACAGAAACACCATGTGCCTTTGCATAGTCAACTACCTGTTTAGTCATGATAATATTTTCTTCAATAGGGTAATGAGATCCATCGATCATAACAGATGTATACCCTGCATCAATTGCTTGTTTACATCGCTCTACACTCATCCCGTGATCTAAATGTAATGCAACTGGAACTGTTATTTCTTTTTCTTTTACTAAAGAATTCACCATTGTCACAATAATACGAAAGCCGCCTAAGTAATCAACAAGTCGATCAGATGATGCTAAGATGACAGGTGCATTTTCTTCTTGTGCTGCTTCTAATGTTGCTTCAATCCATTGAAAACTATTTATATTGTATTGCCCTACTGCATACCCTTCCTCTTTCGCCTGTATGAGTATATCCTTCATCGAGACTAATCCCATTCGCTTCCCCTCCATTTCCTAAAGTACCATACATGGATCATGGTTATTACTTATTAAACTCACATTTACTCAATTTCATTTGGTAAGAAACCTGACAATAAAGCGGTTATAACGAATTACCACTTAGAATAGGTGTCTCATTACCGACAAACCATAATCTCCATGAAATTATCGGATTCATTTTTTGGTTATATTATGGTTAACTCTTGGTTAATTGTTAAACCTATCATAATATTTAAATCTCGCTTAGTCAATAACTCTATAAAACTTTTTCACCTTTTCATTATCTCTTTAAAATCCCAATATGTAATAAGCAAGATTTGTCATAATCTAAAACGGTTTCTTATCATTTTTTCGTATTTTTTCATATAATAAAAAAAGCCTCCACTAGTCATTAAAACTAATGAAGGACTCTTTCTTGTTTCACTTAATACAATAATGTATTACGAGACAGATATTATTTTGTTAAAAAGTTTTCAGTGTAATAAGGACGTGAATCTGTACTAAAGGCTACACCGACTCCAAGTCCTTCAAAATCTGATTGCAGTATATTTTCTCGATGGCCGAGCGAGTTCATCAAGCCTTCATGGGCAAAGATACTGCTTATTTGCCCTGTAGCAAGATTTTCTCCAGCCATTCGGTACGTAATATTGTCTTCTGTCATCCGGTCAAACGGGGATTGACCATTTAGATTTGTATGACTAAAGTAATTGTTATCAGCCATATCTTTGCTGTGGTCACGAGCTGTTTCTCGTACCGCTTCATCCCAGCTGAGCACAGAGAGGCCGTGGGTCACTCTTGCAGCATTTGTTAGGTCAAACAGCTGATACTCAAAGCCTTCCTTTAATTCTTCACTTGGGATAGGATAGAATTTTTCCCTTTGCTGTTCTAGTTCCTCACTGATGATTTGAACGGCTGTAACTGTCTGATTTTCATGCTTATCGTAAAATATTGTCACATAATTTTGATCAATAAGAAATGTATCGTATTCTTCATTATTTTGAACTTTATAAGAAACGAATCCTTTTTGAATACTTGTAAGTGGTTCATCTGTTTTCGTTAGAACCGCTTCTCTTGAACTTGTGAAGGAGATTCCCATTGTAGACGTTAGTAAATCCTGATTTGTATATAAACCAGCCACCTTATTTTGATCATCATACGCAACCATAAAGAAGTTTTGGTAATTTTCGTGGTAAGCAACCCAGTCAACTCCATATTCATTTAGGGAAGACCGTTTTGCCTCACCAACTTGCAGTTCCACCTGTTCTTGAGTATCACCAATCTCCACATTATAAACAGAAAACGATTCTTCAGAGGGAGCTTTTAGTTCCGGGCGATCTACGACTTGTTGATTTTCCTCTTCCTTTTCCGGTAAAGTTTGTATCAGTTCTTGAAACAAAAGCTGGATTTCATTACTAACTTTATTTACTGCAGAAATAACTTCAGGGTTTTCCTTTAGCTCTATTATATCTGTACGTACTTCTTCAACTACCCCTTGAATCCCGACCTGTTGATAGGTATCTCCATAAAAATACCAAAACCCGCCTGCAACCAAAAGCAAAGCGAACATATTTTGTACTTTCGGCAAAAACGACACTCCTGTCTCGAATTTCATTTTGTCATGATTTTAGCAAATACATAGATCATAAACAAATCACATTCTATTTTCAAAGAAAAATAGTACAAGCTGCAACCTCTAAATAACTTTGACATATTAGCTAAATATAATTCTTGATGATAAAGTACGATGATGAAAATTTGGTGAAAGAGAACACAGTAGTTATGTTAAAATAAATGAATTACTAAAGGTAGAGAATACTTTGTTATTCTCGTAGATATGCAATTAGGGTAACTTAGGAGTGTAATAAATCATGAATAAAAAAGATATCGCACATATTCGAAAGCAATTCAAAATAGGTAATGACTTACTCAAAATCTCTGACATTTTTAATGTCTATATTATGAAGGAATCAAGTGAGATTTACCATCACCAAAGTCAACCATTTGAAATGCTTGACGAAGATCAAAAAGAGTTATTTATGAATAATTTTAAAAAATTACTTGCTGGCCAAATGGATGAGAAGCTCTTTGAATTAAAGTTTCAAAGAGATGCCACAAATAACAGTCAGCTTATTTTACATCAAGGATTACTGAGCCATGATGTCGAAGGCTGGAAAGATCAGATGCTTCAAATCGTAAACAAAATGCTTAAAGATAGACAATTTGAGATGGATATTGTGGTCACTTTCATTCGCGGAGAATATTTAAAGCCAATGAAACGCCGAAATGAAGAGGCTGAAGAAAGTGAACGAGATACTGTTTTCTCCCACCCCTTTATTTTATGCAGTATAAATAATACACAAGAGCCAAAAAAAGAACTGCTTTTTGACTATGTTGAGAAAGAGTTCAAGTACAATTTTGTTGTTGACCCCATCATTAACCTTAATGCTCCAATAGGAGGATTTCTATTTCCGTGTTTTACTGATCACGCAGCAGACGTCAACCATATTCTGTATTCAGCTGGTAAGGTTCATGAGCCCGATCATCAATTCATCGAGGAAGTTTTAAACGGCGAAGAAACGATGACCGCAAAAGATGACAAAATCGTCTTTGAAGAAATTATTAAAGATGTAACAGGAGATCAATTAAACACATCAACTCTCTCCAACGTATATGAAGAGATTAACCGTATGATCGTAGAAAATGAAGAGGAAGAACAACCCAAATTGGATTCCATGGATGTTGCTCGGGTTTTAAAAATGAGTGGCCTTGAAGATGTAAATACAGAAAAGGTAGAATCAGCTTTCCAAAAAATAATTGATGATGACAAATATGAAATAAAAGCTAGTAGCGTTTTGCCGAGGTTCACTTCAAAATCGATTAAAATCAACACAAAAATAGCTAATATTTCAATTAGTCCACAAGATTTAAGATACGTAAAACAAGTTCAATTAAGCGGGAAACGTTACCTCATGATTGAAGTGGAAGAAGATACTGTGATTGAAGGTTTTACGATGATTCCGGAAGCATTCGGTGTGAACCCGGAGGAATAATATACTGGTATTCAAGCAAGAGAAAAAGAAGCTTTTCAAAAGTCTGCGAACTTATGAGAAGCTTCTTTTTTATAATTGTCTATATTAACAAAATGTTTACATTTCCCCTATAAAAACCAAGAAATACTATCTCCGCGAAAGTTCAATATCGCTTGAGTGCTGATCAGATTTACTACTAGAATGACGTCTTCCTTAAGGAATAACTCATTTTCTTTAGTGATAACTCCAATATGATAACGGTTTCAAAATACATCAAAAAGAGATGTTTTCTTTATTGACTTACATCTACAATTTTATTATATTATTTGTACGTACATATGTCAATAACAAACAATATATAGACCTCGAAATAAAATGAATTTGTAGGTTGTTGATTAATCGTGATAGCTATTAGAAATAAAACAATAAAAATCTGAATTTTGTAAGTAGAATGTGAGATCTTTTCAACTTTTTCCAAGGTATGATAAAGTATGTCCATACAAATACTTCAGTTAATAAAATTTAAACACTAACAACTATGAAAGAAGTGAGTGAAATAAAACCAAAATATCAGGTTCTTATTGATGATATAAAAAGTAAAATCCTTTCAGGAGATTACAGCGTAGGAGAGCAAATTCCTACTGAATCTTCCTTGCAAGAAACATATAATGTAAGCCGTCACACAGTCCGAAAGGCCATATTAGAATTATCGAACGAGGGATTTTTAAGAAGTGAAAAAGGGTCTGGTACTTATGTGAGTAACCAATATCAATCAAAATCGAGTGGAAAGTCCAATAAAAAAACAATTGGTGTCATCACAACCTACATTTCTGATTATATTTTCCCTTCGATTATTCGTGGAATTGAAAGAAGACTGAACGAGGATAATTACTCGCTACTATTAGCTAGTACAAATAATGATGTCGAACAAGAAAAGAAAGCATTGGAGATGATGTTGTCATTTGGCGTGGATGGTTTAATTGTGGAACCTACAAAAAGCAATCTATACAATCCAAATATCGCTTACTATTTATCATTTAAGGAGCAGGATGTTCCATTTGTTATGATCAATGCTTATTATGAAGAGCTGGAAGTTCCTTTCTTTTGTCTGAATGACGCGGAATCTAGCTATCTTGCAACAAAAGAATTGATATCCAAAGGACACACACAAATCGGGCTTATTTCAAAAGTGGATGATCTACAAGGAAAATACCGAATGAAGGGATATATCAAGGCACTTGGAGAATCCAAATTACGTTTCCAGCCAGAGCATGTGCTTTTGTATGATACAGAGACGAAGCTGGACTTATACTCTAACTTAAAAGAGCTACTAATCAAAAATCGAGATGTATTAACTGCGATTGTTTGCTATAACGATGAAGTAGGGTTAGAACTAGTAAATGTATGCAGACAACTTGATATTTCTGTACCAGGAAACATATCAATTATTGGCCAAGACAATTCTTATATTGCTAAAAATGCTAATATTAAACTAACGACATTGACACATCCCCAAGAAAAAATGGGACATGATGCAGCTGATTGGGTCATCAAAAAGTTGCAAGGCAAAAAGGATTTACCTAACGAAACCTATTACCAACCAGAGTTAATTGAGGGTGAAACTGTAAAAGATTTAGATATACAGTAGATATACAGTAGATATACAGTAGATATACAGTAGCTTTGATGTTTTTAATGATTAATGTACCACACCCTTCCTGACATACTCCGTGCCACATCTATCTCAATTGACAGAAAAAAATATTACTTTACTCTAAAAGGCTTCTCACTAATTCAATTTATGAGAAGCCTTAAATATTTTCGATAACAATAATACTAGGCTTGCTAACTCAACTATATGTTTTACGATAAGTATTAAGAATAACGTTTAAGTGATGTAGCTGAGTTGGAGATCAGGTGTAGTTGCTATAACATTTAATTAATCCCCTGCGTCACATTAGGTTTCTACTTCTTAAACCTCACGTATTCAAAATACCAATTTCTCCACAAAAATGAGTTGAACAATCATTCTCAAGGCAGAAATTTTATAGCTTTTGATAATCTCGCTGATATTTGTCCATACATTTCCCTATTTTAATCACCAAACAACTTATAGATATTTTCAATATAGTCATGTCAAAATAATCAATTAGATTCGTCGATTCCTGAATCATCATTTATGAAATCTGCCCTATTCTATCAGTATCATGAGGACTTGCAAACTTTCCGAAGTAGTTTTCTTTGTCTATTTTACAATTGGTATCAATATATCCAATGACTCACCAATTGTTGTTATATTTATACGAACAAATAAAATCCTAATTGACAGATGTACGTTCAACTGATAACATTTTAAACATATTCAGAAATGAAATCAATTTATAAACTTGAATTAGTAGATAAATAGACTGCTTTAACTAATTCTATTAAAAATTTAAGCGTTATCACGCATTGTGAAGGAGTGTTTTAAGATGACAAACGAAATATTGAATCCAATTGTACTACAACGGGCGGATCCCTTCGTCTATAAACATACGGATGGCTATTATTACTTTACAGGTTCCCACCCTCTTTATGATCGTATTGTTTTAAGGAGAGCAAAAACGTTGAATGATCTACAAGAAGCCACGGAAGTAGCTGTCTGGTGGAAGCATGATAGTGGACCATTAAGTGAATTAATATGGGCTCCAGAAATTCATCGAGCAAATGGAAAATGGTACATTTATTTTGCTGCAGCCCCTGATACAAATATTGAAGACGATACGTTTAACCATAGAATGTACGTTCTTGAAAACGCATCCGAGAATCCACTAGAAGGTGCTTGGGTTGAAAAGGGTGAAGTTAAAACTGAAATGTCAACGTTCTCACTTGATGCCACCACATTCTTCCATAGAGGTGAACAATATTACGTCTGGGCACAGCAAGACTTAGAGATTAAAGGACACTCAAATCTGTATATCGCCAAAATGGAAAATCCATGGACAATATCCACTAAGCCGGTCATGCTAACCAAGCCTGAGCTATCATGGGAAATTAAAGGATTTTGGGTAAATGAAGGTCCAGCTGTTTTAATTAAAAATGGAAAAGTATTTCTAACATATTCAGGCAGTGCCACTGGGGTAGATTACTGCATGGGGCTTTTAACTGCAAGTGAAGATGATGATTTATTAGATCCAAATTCATGGACGAAAAACCAGGAACCGGTATTCCAAAGTTGCCCTGAAAATGGTCAATATGGACCGGGACATAACTGTTTTACTGAGTCTCAAGATGGCAAAGATACTATTCTAGTCTATCATGCCCGTAACTATACAGAATTAGTCGGAGATCCACTCTATGAACCAAACCGCCAAGCACGCGCTCAAAAAATTGAGTGGGATGAAAAAGGCAATCCAATATTCGGTGTACCTGTGCCAGACAAAAGATGGACACCAAACACACCAGAAGTTTTAAAATAGAAAGGATTCAATTAATATGAGAAGCTTAAACCAACTTAAATTTTGGAATTTTGGCGGTATGTACTATTTTTACTTTATGATCTGGGCTTTAATATTCGCCTTTTTACCATTTTGGCTACATAAAACAGCACATCTGGATACAAGTGTTTCAGGAATAGTATTCTCAGCAATGGCTGTAACTGCACTTATATTGGAACCGCTTTATGGATTAATTCAGGATAAGCTCGGCTTAAAGAAATATTTATTTGGCTTTGTCGTTTTATGCCTTTTATTTATTGGGCCATTCGTCCAATTTGCTTTTATTCCACTACTTCAAATTAACGCTGTATTCGGTGCAGTAGTTGGTGGAGCATTCTTAAGCTTGTGTTTAAACGGTGGTGTCGGCGTTGTCGAAGCGTATATCGAACGTTGTACACGGGAAAACAATTACGAATATGGACATGTTCGCCTATTTGGTTCATTAGCTGGTGGTACAGCTGCATTTATCGGTGGAATCATGTTTGTGCGTAACCCTTATAGTATTTTCTGGGCATGTACGGTTTCTGCAATTGTTCTTGGTGTACTTTTATGGGCACTTCGTGTTAAAAATGATGATACTAACAGTCATGAGGTTTCTAAAAAAAGTGAAGAAAACCCTGTTACAAAAGAAAATATCATGAATGTATTTAAAAACAGAAGCTTCTGGGGATTTTGTATCATGATGATCGGGATCGCAACTATGTTTGATGTCTTTGATCAACAATTCCCAAATTATTTTACTAGCTTTTTTGATGACTCATCTAGAGGAGAGCTCGTATTTAGCCGTATTGCCTCTATACAAGTCTTTATTGAAGCAGGTTTTATGGTATTAACACCATTTTTTATTAACAAAATAGGAGCTAAAAATGGACTTATTCTAGCAGGAATTATTTTATTTATCCGTATCTTGGGATCTGCATTTTTCACTGAGATATGGATGCTTTCAACATGGAGAATACTAGCATCTATTGAAATGCCATTGATGCTCATTTCTATTATGAAATATATTACAGGTGTATTCGATGTTCGCCTATCAGCAACTGTCTATATGCTTGGATTTAACTTTGCAAAGCAAATTGGTATCACCATCTTCTCTTATGTAATGGGGATATTATATACAGCAATTGGTTTCCAAAGCTCATATATTGTGTTGTCATTGATCGTAGTTGTATTCGTTACCATTGGTGCATTAATTATGAAAAGTGAAAAACACCAGCAGCCGGAACTTAACAAAAACTTGGTTGCATAGTAGTTAAGTAGAAAATGAACTAGAAATAATCTTAAAAAGAACACAATTTGTCTTTCTGACTAAATTGTGTTCTTTTTTCATTAGTATGATAATCATTCCAATTGTGCATCTTTCTCAAATCCCCGTCATTATGGGGCACTAAAAGCAGAAACCGAACCCAATTCCTGTTTTTCTATTCTTAACTACTGCACCCACCTCCACAACTGGAGCAGCTCGAACCTCCTAAATCTCCACCGCCACCTGAATCGCCTGAATCACTGCTACAAGCAAAACCAGAACAAGTAGATCCTCCACTGGATGACGTTCCTTTTTGGTATTCTTCAGGAACGACTTCACTCATATGCCCATGAAATTGATCTTCATTATATAACGAATAAAAGACAGCTGCACCAACTGCATATGAATAAAGATTGGTGTCACTTGATGATGTAAGCGGAGCGAACTTCTTTGAATCTGTGTTTTGCTGCTCAGCCTCATGAATCTCATTTTTCATTTTATAAATTAAATATCTTTTCACTTCTAGCCATTCTTCATTTCTTCTAAAATATTTTGATATTAGCTCATCTTCAGGTAATAGACGGAAATCGTCTAGAATTTCACGCTTAATGGGATTCTGTAAAAAGCGCCCCCATATGGCTCTACTGTTAGTGGTCACTTCAAATAAACTAATATAGACCCAATCAAAAAAGGCCCGTTCCCCTGGAATCGGTGTGCTCTCCATATTAGGTGTGTGATGCAGTGTATCATTGTAAAAATCCTTCGAAAACTTCTCGTAGTCCCTTGTAAACATGAGCATTTCATGCCAAATTTCATCTACATGATGACTAAACATCGGAACTGATTTTAATAGACTATTCATCATGAAATAACGCTTTAATTCAAACATTCCCCAGTCGAACTCATGATCCTTCCATTTCGGATGACTCTGTAGAACGCGTTTTTTCACATTGTCTATATAAAAGTTTGATAAGGACTGATCAAGCTTTTTCACAATCGGGATTCCTTCTACTACCTGTACACCTAGTTGTTCTGGGATTGGGTCATTCTTTAATGATTTTTTCTTTCCTCCTGCAAACAACGTACTTCCTAGCAGAATAAAGAATGCTATCACAATAAAACCAATAAAATATTCTACCATGGCCCTCTCCCCCTTCAAAATCATGTTAATTAACCCTCTTCATCACCTTATATATACGATTTAATCATCAGTAAGTTTCGTTAAAATGTCTAGCTTGACCATATGGATGAGTTACAAAAACCAAACATCTCGAAACTAAACATAAAAAAGCTCCCCATAAGTTTGGTTAACTTATGAGAAGCTTCGTTAAAAAACCTCAATGTTAGTATTCAACTCTCATCTTACTCAAAAACCCAAATATACCAAGGGTATGAGGGCATTATTACATCATGCCGCCCATTCCACCCATGCCGCCCATGCCGCTCATATCAGGCATGCCGCCGCCACCTTCTTCAGGTTTGTCAGCGATAACAGCTTCAGTTGTTAAGAACATTGCTGCTACAGATGCTGCGTTTTGAAGGGCAGAACGAGTTACTTTTGTTGGGTCAACGATACCAGCTTCGAACATGTTTACCCATGTTCCGTTTGCTGCGTTAAAGCCTACGCCAACTTTTTCATTTTTCAAACGCTCAACGATTACAGATCCTTCAAGCCCTGCGTTGTGTGCAATTTGACGTACTGGCTCTTCAAGAGAACGTAGGATGATGTTAACACCTGTTTGAGTGTCACCTTCTTCTTGAATTTGAGCAACTTTGTTATATACGTTTACTAGAGCAGTACCACCACCAGAAACGATACCTTCTTCTACTGCAGCGCGAGTAGAGTTAAGAGCATCTTCGATACGTAGTTTGCGCTCTTTTAATTCAGTTTCAGTTGCAGCACCAACTTTGATAACTGCTACACCGCCAGCTAATTTAGCTAAGCGCTCTTGTAATTTTTCTTTATCGAACTCAGAAGTTGTTTCTTCTAATTGAGCACGAATTTGGCTTACGCGGCCTGCGATTTGATCAGCTTGGCCAGCACCTTCAACGATTGTTGTGTTTTCTTTTGTTACAACAATTTTAGAAGCGCGTCCTAATTGATCGATTGTTGCAGATTTAAGATCTAATCCTAATTCTTCAGTGATAACTTCACCGCCAGTTAGAATAGCGATATCTTCTAACATTGCTTTACGACGATCACCGAAGCCAGGAGCTTTAACAGCAACAGCATTGAATGTTCCGCGAAGCTTGTTCACTACTAGAGTTGCTAATGCTTCACCTTCTACATCCTCAGCAATTAATAATAGTGGCTTACCTTGTTGAACAACTTGCTCTAATACTGGTAAGATTTCTTGAATATTTGTAATCTTTTTGTCTGT
>DASQMK010000498.1:0-5839 GCA_035645575.1 Metabacillus sp. | reverse complement strand
AATAAAACATGTAGCAATATCATATAGACTTGGGTGAGCTGTCCTGTACAAATGTTTTCTTCTAACATAGTTTAATAAAAAGTATATTTCTTCAGAGAAACTAAGAAAAAACCGACTAATGAAACAATGGGAAACTCATTTCTTTCTGCAATCCTCCATCTTCTTTCCAAGCTTCTTAAGATATTCCTAGAACTCCGAATACTCAATATTCCAAAATAGGTTAATATCTAACCTTCTAGGTATCAAGAATTGGAATTCATACCAAAATCATTTTCCATATGCTATAAGATTTACCTTTTAGTTGAACAAGACGAACATGCTATGACCTTTACATTTTCCTGATAGAAATGACTTTGTAATTTTAAAGGAGGGGTTTTCGTGGAGCAACAGCTAATTGTGCCATGGGAAGTAGATGAACTTACCCAACATGAGTTTTACGTTCCTGAATACATTGAGAAAATTGCACAAGATGTCCTTAGGCAATACGATTTCTCTGTACAAAGTATAGAAATCGTTACGACAAAGCCTGATAAAGGTGGCGCAATATGGAAAATAGAAACTAGTGCAGGACCTAAAAGTATTAAACTCCTACATCGCAGACCAACTAGAAGTATGTTTAGCCTTGGTGCTCAGGAATATCTGGTAGATGTTAAGAAAGCAAGAGTACCGCCTATTGTAAAAACTAAAGATGGAAAAAACTACGTTGAGGCTGGTGGGAAATTATGGTTTGTTGCAGAATGGATTGAATCTTTAGTGCCGGTAACAAAGGATTTAGAAGGAGCAAAACATCTTTGTCATGCTCTTGGTGAATTCCATGCTTTAACAAAAGGATATGTTCCACCTCCTCAAGCTGAAATTGCCTCAAGGGTGTTAAAATGGCCAAAAAATTATCAAAAAACGGTTAATAAAATGGACTGGTTTCGCAATATTGCAAGGGCATATGAAGAATTTCCTGCAAGCTCTCATATATTAAAGGAAAAATCATACGGAATAGAGTCAGAAAACAATACAATCTTCAAGGAAAGCAAGTGATTCTTTTCATTGGTCGTTTAAGTAAAACAAAAGGACCACATTTGTTAATAAAAGCGCTGGAACATCTAATCAATAAATACCCTGACATTATGTTAGTGATTGTAGGTGGAAAATGGTTTAGTGATGATACTGTTGATGATTACGTTCAAGGTTTATTTGATCTTAGTTCCAAGTTTCCTACCCATGTTCTCTTCACTAAGTACGTCCCCACAGAAAATATACCAGAACATTTAGTAATGGCTGATATATTTGTATGTAGCTCACAATGGCATGAACCACTTGCACGTGTTCATTATGAAGCAATGGCAGCTGGAGTTCCTATTATTACAACAAATCGTGGGGGGAATGGGGAAGTTATTCACCATGGGGAGAATGGACTTATTATTGATGATTATGACAATCCAAAAGCATTTGCAGATTCAATTGATTATTTATTGTCGAACCCTTTAAAGAGAAAAAAATTAGGCATGATAGGAAAAGAATATGTAAAAAAACATTTCCAATTTCAACATGTTGCCGAACGATTACAAAAGATTTATCTTCAAGTTACTAAAAAGGATAGCTAAGATGTCACATAAAACCCTACTCTCTTTAAAGAGCAGGGTTTTTAGGAAAGCTTCCAAATCACAATATCATGTTTCTATAGTTAAACGAATATCAGGAACATCTAAAAAGTTTTTGATTGCTAAGGAGCAGGCGCCCATTGCGGCCGCGTGTTTTCCTAGATCAGAAATGAATATTTCATTATAGTTGCTTATTGATGAAGTAAGGTTTGATTCAATTTTATGAATTGCCTCAGGATATAGTTTCAATAGCTCACTATTTAAAACGATTGTTTCCGGATTTAGTAAATTAATAATATTGTTTAAACCAATGGCAACATATTTAATAAATTGATCTAATATAACGCATGTTTCTTGATCTTGATCCATGATAAGCTTTTGGATATCATAATATGTTAGGTGTTGATTTGAATGTAATTCTTTTAGTTGGTTTAAGATACTAGCTTCAGAAGCATATAATTCCCAACAACCTGAATTTCCACAATTACAAGGTCTTCCATCAGGTACGATGATCATATGCCCCATTTCTCCAGCGTAACCATGGTATCCTTTAAGAAGCTCCCCGTTAATTAAAATACCTAATCCAATGCCAGAGTACATACTGATACTGACTAAATTCTCACTTTGATGATATTTGAAAACTCTTTCTGCAAATGAGCATAAGTTTGCATTATTTTCGATATGAATTTCCATATCGAGTTCTCTCTCTAAATCTCCTTTTAGATCCTTATCTTTCCATTTATGCTGAGGAATAAAATTGATCATTTCGTTTGTTGAAACAGTTCCATGTATTCCGATTACGACACCTACAATTCCGAATCGGCTATCAGAATATAAGTCATCAAACTGTTTAATTTTTGACACTAGTAATTCGAGTATTTCTTCATAATTTGAGCTTTTTAACTCAATAACATCTGTCGTTACATGGTTTCCGCCTAGGTCAGACAGTGTAAATGTCATATGTTTGTAGTCCAAGTCAATCCCTAATGCATACCCCGCTTTTCTGTTTATTGAAAGCATAATTGGTTTTCTTCCGACACTATTATGTTCTAGATGAGATTCAACAATTAATTCTTCTTCTAATAAATCAGCTACTTGAACAGAAATGGTTGCTCTTGTTAATTTTGTAATTTTTGATAAGTCTGCTCTTGAGATCATTCCTTCTTCAATAATTTTACTTATAATTAAACGTCTATTAATACTCTTTATATAAGCAGCATCACCTATTGCCATGTAAATCACCCTTAAAATTTATTAAAATTATCACTTTAAACATCAATAAAAATTATTATACATTCTGCCACTTCGGTTGAAAAACAATCATAAGAGAAGTGAGGGATAAAATATTGACGAGAAAAAGTAGAAATGATATTCTACACATAACATATTAATTTGTTTTGTAAACTAATTAATAAGAATAACCTAATTATAGCACAATTAATCATTACAAAAAGGAATTTTTAAATAAAGGCAATTTCCAAAAAAAATGTTATTTTTATTTAAGGTTCATTGATCAAAACTATTTAGGTTGATTGGAGCGAAAGTTCCGGCTCGCGAAAAGCGAGCACCCTGGAGCGGAAATCAACAATTCCCAATGCTAATTACAAAGCAACAATGTTTGGAAACAGCCTAAAAAATCTTAAATAAAAGGTATGGAGGAGAAGAAATGAAAACGTTTTTGAACGATGCATTCCTATTAACAAATTCTACGGCAGAGAAACTTTATCATAACATCATGAAGGAGTTACCGATTTTTGACTACCATTGTCATTTAAGTCCTAAAGAAATGTATGAAAATCATCATTTTGAAAATATTACACAGCTTTGGCTTGCAGGTGACCATTATAAATGGCGTGCGATGCGTATCCATGGTGTAAAAGAAGCCTTTATTACAGGTGATGCAAGTGATTGGGAAAAATTCGAGGCTTGGGCAGAAACAGTACCGCATTTATTTGGAAACCCTTTATATCACTGGACACATATGGAACTAAGAACATTCTTCGGAATTACAAAGCTTCTTTCTCCTGATACCGCTCGAGAAATTTGGGAAGAATGTAATGAGAAGCTTCAAACAAAGGATTTTACACCTCGTCGTTTTATTGAGAGATCAAATGTACAATTTGTCGGTACAACAGATGATCCTACTGATACTCTTGAATACCATAAGCTATTAAAAGAAGACTCGGCTTTTGAAGTTGAAGTAGCTCCAACGTTTCGTCCTGATCAAGCCCTTTATCTTGAAAGAGATAGTTTTTCAGATTGGCTAAAGAAATTAGAGAATGTTTCAGGTCTAACAATTCAATCTCTTGATGGGTTAATAGAAGCATTACAACAAAGAGTTGATTATTTTGCTGAACATGGATGTTATGCATCAGATCATGATATTCAACTAATGGCTTATAAACAATTATCGAAAAATGAAGCAGATCAAATTTTTACAAAGCGTATGAATAATGAAGAACTTACAAGTGAGGAGCTAATTGGATATCGTTCCTATGTACTTGTCGAATTAGGAAAAATGTACGCAAATAAACAATGGGTCATGCAGCTTCATATGGGTGCATTACGAAATAATAATACGTACATGAAAGAACAAATTGGTGCTGATGGTGGCTTTGATTCCATTGGAGATCAATTGTTAGCAGAAGGGTTATCACGTTTCTTAGATGCATTGGATCAAGCTAGAAGTTTACCTAGAACCGTTCTTTATAATTTAAATCCACGAGATAATTATGTATTGGGAACGATGATTGGCAACTTCTTTGAAGAAGGAGTTCCAGGTAAAGTGCAATTTGGCTCTGGCTGGTGGTTTAATGATCAATATGATGGAATGGTCAATCAAATGACGGATTTAGCGAATTTAGGCATTTTAAGTCATTTTATCGGAATGACAACTGATTCGCGCAGTCTTTTATCATATGTTCGCCACGAGTATTTCAGAAGAATTGTTTGCAATATCATTGGTGAGTGGGTTGAAGAAGGAAAAGTACCAAATGATGAAAACATTCTAAAGCTAATGGTTGAAAATATTGGCTTCAATAATGCAAAAAAATATTTTTCCGAACGTTAATATTTAAAGGAGCAGATAAAAATGGGCATTCTTCAAGATTTATTAAAAGACATTCCAGTTCCAAAGATGGCGAAAGTGAAACAACATTTTGACAATACAAAAATAGAGGATCTAGAACAAGCGTTAAATGAAAAGTTTCAACAAGAATCGATACGTTCAAAAGTAAAGCCGGGAATGGAAATTGCGATAGCTGTTGGTAGCCGAGGAATGGATCGACTTGTGGAGATCACTGCACACACTGTGCAATTTCTAAAGGATTTAGGTGCGATTCCTTTTATAGTTCCAAGTATGGGAAGCCATGGTGGAGCGACTGCTGAAGGTCAACGTGAGGTTTTAGCTCATCTAGGTGTAACAGAAGAAAGTGTAAAGGCAGAAATCCGTTCCTCTATGGAAGTAATTAAGCTTGGGGAATTACCTAATGGCTTACCCGTTTATATTGATAAGTATGCTTCACAAGCAGATGGAATTGTTGTCATCAACCGTATTAAACCGCACACAGCCTTTCGTGGTCCTGTTGAGAGCGGTATTATGAAAATGATTAGTATCGGATTAGGAAAACAAAAAGGTGCGGAAGCAACACACCAATTAGGGTTTAAATATATGGCAGAAAATGTGCCTGCGATGGCTAAAATGATGATGGAAAAAACACCAATTTTATTCGGTGTAGCTACTCTTGAAAATGCTTTTGATAAAGTAGCAAGGGTTGAGGTTTTACCAGTTGAGGAGATTGAGGAAAAGGAACCTGCTCTACAGGCATTAGCAAAACAACTATTGCCTAAGTTGTTCTTTGAACAAATTGATGTCCTTGTAATTGATGAGATTGGGAAAAATATTAGTGGTGACGGAATGGATCCAAATATTACAGGTCGCTATCCAACCCCATATGCTAAAGGTGGACCAGATGTAAATAAAATGGTCGTTCTTGATTTAACTCATCAAACAGAAGGAAATGCCAATGGTGTAGGGACAGCTGATTTTACCACTCAACGTCTTGTAGACAAAATGGATCGAGAAGTCACATATGCTAATGGATTAACTTCAACTGTTTGTGCGCCAACGAAGATTGCAACAACATTAGCAAATGATAAAGATGCGATTAAAGCAGCGATTAAAACATGTAATATTTTAGATTTTACAAAGGTAAAAATGGTTCGTATTAAAAATACATTAGATA
>DASQMK010000497.1:0-3074 GCA_035645575.1 Metabacillus sp. | reverse complement strand
TGAAGAGCTGAGGGTACCGTTATTAGGAAAAATTCCTTTACAACAGCCTGACTGGAATGATGATGATTTTGCACCTTCTGTTTATGCTGCTGATCATCCAATTGGGCAAATTTATACGAACATTGGACAAGAAGTAACAAGGTTAGTGCCTGTTAAAGCATAAAAAAAGCGCCGAGGGCGCTTTTTTAAAATTTAAGAAAGTAATAAATCTTTACTTATTTTTTGTGACTAGCTCCAAAGCCATCGATTTTAGGGGTAAAGTAGGAATAAAAGGTGAAGAACATCTTCTATTCCAACTCACCTTATGCTTGTCACATAGGGCTTTTTTTTGGAGATGCGTAAGGTCAAAGGTTAGCTTCCGCCGCCGCCGCCGCTTTCACCGCCTCCACCTTGATCACCACTAGCTTGTTCTCCACCTTGTTGCTGCTGACCTCCGCCGGCTTGTTGACCCATTTCTTCTGCAGCTTTTAAAAGAGTTTCTTGAATCTTTGCCTTGTATAGTGGACTAGATAGCGTTTCCATCACCACATCTTGTAGATGCTTTCTAAACTCTTGACTTTTTGCGGCATCTAGCATGCTCTTTTCCATTTCGGGATCTTTTAAAACATCAATTAACATCTTTTGATATTCTGGATCTGTCATCAATCCCTTGATTACTTTTTCATGCTCATCTTTAATGCTTGTTGCAAAGCTTTCAACAAACTTTGGATCCTCAAAGACCTTTTGCCAAAATTTTGCTCCCTTGTCTGATGTCATTGTTGTTTCGATTGTTTCTTTTACAACATTTTGATCCATAATTAGGACCTGCTTCATTTCTTCGTCTTTCATCACTTCTTGTAATGCTTTTTTACCATCATCGGTTTTAAGTATATCGACAACCATTTTCTTTGTTTCTTCATAGTCCATCTGAGTTCCTGATTCTTCTCTAGGGGCACAGGCAGAAGACATCACGAAAATGAAAATAATCAGAGTCATGAGGAGCGAGTATCTCTTCATGGTAATCCAAGCTCCTTTCATATTGGCTTACTAGTTATATTTTGATTTAGATAAGAGAATTTATACGAGGAAAATAGTAATCATAAATGGCTTTTTTTATAAAGGATTGGTAAAATCTAAATGGAGTAATGTGATGGAGGATATGAACGTGAATAGTAGAAATTGGGTACGGTTGTTTTTAAGCACGCTATTTGTTGGAGGAATCACAACAGGTGTTATTGGTTTTCTTCTTAAGTGGTCGGAATATAAAGATTTGTTTTTGCGTTTTGATGTAATTGAGATTCTCTCAGTTTTATTTTGGTTATTTGGAGTGGGACTTATATTTAGCGTAATTAGTCAAATGGGTTTTTTCGCTTATTTAACAGTACATCGGTTTGGACTGGGAATATTTAGATCTGTTTCGCTATGGAACTTTGCTCAAATCATTCTTATTATTTTTGTCCTATTTGATTTAGTTTATTTTCGCTACCAATTATTTGCGAATGAGAGTGAACCATATACAACCTATTTATTAATGGCTATTTATGTACTTACAGTGGGAGTGGTTGTTGCGTTCTTTAAAAAAAGAGATACAAACAAGGAAGCATTCATACCTGCTTTATTCTTCATGATTGTTGTAACTGTCATTGAGTGGTTTCCTGCTCTACGGGTTAATCAGGAAGATTGGTTATTGTTAATGCTGATCCCTTTGCAAATATGTAACGCATATCAACTACTTGTATTGCCTAAATTTATTCAATCAAAAAAGAGCTAGCGCTGAGCTGCTCTTTTTTTACTATAGTATGTTTTATTGATGTTAGGAAAATTCCATCGTTTTACTTTACCTCAGAAGATTTTGTTTGAGCATTTGCGATAAGCTCATCTACTTTAACATTTTTAAGTCCCATGCTTCTAATTTCTTTAATAATTGTTGGTAATGCTTGAGCGGTTTGTTTTGCAGAGTCAGATGCATGAAGGAGAATAATGTCTCCACCTTTAATAGTAGAAGTAGTATTTTTAATAATGGTCTCAACCCCTGGATTAGTCCAATCTTCAGAATCTATGCTGTAGTGTACGACTGTATAACCTTGTTGATCTGCTATTTTGAGAACGTCTTTGTTAAATCCTCCACTAGGAGGACGAAGTAATGTAATGTCCTTCATTCCTAATTGTGTAAATACATCCTTAGCCATCGCGAGATCTTTTCTAACTTCATTTAGTTCTAAATCTCGATAATCCTTATAGTTATATCCCATGCTTCCAATTTGATGACCGTCTTCTACTATTCGTTTCACAACATCTGGATGTCTTTCTGCCCAAGAAGCAGATACAAAAAATGTGGCATTATTAATGTTTTGCTTTTTTAATGTATCCAAAATGGTTTCAGCTTTTACATCTCCCCAACTAATATCAAAGGTTAAAGCAATTTCGCTATTCTTTGTTTCTCCTCTATAAATTGCCTTAGGACCTTCAGATGTTGAGAATACAGGGTAGTTTAATGTGTTTTCAACAAATAAAATTCCCGCTGTAAAAAATGCAGCTAGCATAATAAGTGCGAGTTGCTTAATTTTCTTCATATGAATGACATGAAATTGATTCATAAGGACCCTCCTTAAAACAACATACTCTTTTAGACAAGTCTATGCTTGGTCTTTTATGAAAATGATTAGAAAACAAAATAATTAGGAAGAATGGTAAGGGAGGTATCGATTATGATGTATTATCTATTTCAAGAGAAAGAACGAATAGAGCTAGAAAGTATACTGAGTCGTGAAATTCAGGAAGTTAATGAGCTACTTGAAGCATCAGATAGCTCAAAACGGATAAAAGGAAGAGCCCTTCAAGAAAGAAAGGAGGTTTTGTTTAATATCATAAAAAAAATTCAAATTTAATGTTGACCTTAAAATTTAAAGATGTTATATTAATAAACGTCGCTGCTGAGCGATGAAAAAAACTTCTTTCAAAAAAACAAAAAAAGAAGTTGACATTCAAATGGATGGATGTTATATTGATAAAGTCGCTTCTGAGAGAACGACTAACAAATGATCTTTGAAAACTAAACAAAACCAAGCGTGCCAACGTTAATTTCGATTAACAAA
>DASQMK010000496.1:0-4371 GCA_035645575.1 Metabacillus sp. | reverse complement strand
CACAAAAATGTTGTATACCCTAGTTCCAATGCAAGTTCTTCGCTTTTTTGAACAAGTGTTGAAAAAAAAGTATGATTTATGTCTGGTACGATAAACCCAATGGTTTTTGATTGTTTATGATATAAGCTTCTCGCTAAACTATTTGGTCTAAAATTATACTTTTCAATGACTTCAACGATTTTCCTCATCGTTTGTGGACGTACTTTTGCATTTCCGGTTAAAACTCTCGATACTGTAGCTGGAGATACATTGGCTTCTTTAGCAATGTCGTAAATTGTAATATTCCCCTTTTTCATAACGTTCCTCCGTCAAACATGCTTTAAAACAGCACTCCCTATTAAACAAAACCAATTGATTCTTGACTAATCCTATACAAAGAAAATGTATCATATTTCTCCTTTTTTGGCATATTGAGAATCTAAAATTAAGAAATCTATTTAGGATTATATATTTGGTTTATTTCATCACTACCATTCATTTTAAGCAAATAAAAAAGAGGGTATGACAACAAATATTTAGTAGGTAACATCAGTTTTTCCATAAAAGATGTAGCTACAAGAATAATTGTCGCTTATAAACTACCTCTAGTTTGCATATTAAGTATTATACACAGAAACTATCAAAATTAAATGAAGAACTTGATAGGGATCGTCATTCAGAAGACTGGTCAGATCATGGGATACTATTTAATTTACACTTAGAGTACCAAAAGCATATTAAAAAGTTAGGACTTATCCAATAATTGACGTAAATGAAACTGTTTAGATTATTTTCCAATAGATCCTTCTTCGGGCCTATTAAAGAAGAAGTCGATTAACAACTAATGTCGAGCCACGTGAACATAGTCAAAAAGACCTCTCATAAAAGAAGGTCCTTTTTTGCTATTTAACCCCTCACTTTTATCATACACTCTAAGGTACCAGACTTACCTTTGCAACACTACCTTATGAAATTAAAAATTTTATCATTTGCCGTTCAGCAGTAACATGTAAAAACAATATCCGAACACTAAAGAAATTTTTTTATATACCTAAGCTTTATAAAAAGGTGGAATACGAAGCCACTCACGTTGGTCCAAATACTGTTTCACAACTAACCCAGCCACCGTCTTCCTGTAGATGATTTTTGAGAATATTAGCCCAACGTCTGCCCGAATTGACTCTGTAAGTCCTCTTGCAGCGTAATTTACCCCCATGGCAAGATTATAGGACATTAAATTAGCCAATTCTTCATCATTTAATTTTGCCCCCTCCGGTATATTCTGAAATTGCCCAAGATGTTTCTCTGGAGTGTTGTTGGGTAATGGGATACCTTCTTCCTTTAAAAACTCTTTAAGTTCGTCTCTTAGTGGAATATGTACCGTTTCTCTTGAATCCTTTAAGATTCTCTTCAATTCTGGATCTTGGGCTATGTTATAACCTAGCTCTTCATTACGCAATGTTGTTTCAGTGCCTAAAAGGAAAAACCAAAGATTGGATACCTCCATCACATTCAAAGGTCTTTTTTCCCCGTCCAAAAAAGGTTTAAATACATCATGAATTACTTCGGAAAATTTCATATTTAAAATCCCCACCAATCCTAGGATATAATTTATTATGGTGGTATTTTCTCCAAAACAATTAGAAAAATGCTAATAAAAATAACTTTCAACTAGTTTATCTGCTGTACGTGTAGCTAAGGCTTGTGTTGTTAAGGTTGGATTCGGTCCGCCTAAACTATTAAAATGTACGCTGTTATCAGCAATATATAACCGTTTTACTTGCAGTGACTCACAATTCTCATCAACTACGAAACCTATTCTCATCGTACCTTCTATATGAATCATCGTGCCTGGGGGCCAATTGGACCATATAATTTTTTTTGCTCCAGCTTTCCGTAAAAGATCAGCTGCTAATTTCACTAACTCACTGCGTTTTCTGATTGATTGTTTGGTGGGAGTATATTTTACTACAGGAACAGGACCATGTTCATCACTAATCAAATGGTTTATGATAACTCCGTTTCGCTGATCCACTTCATCGTCAGTAGATACTAAAACATTTAATGATCTACGGTAGGAGTCCATCCATTCTTTTAATTCATAACCAAAAGGACTCCCTTCAATATCCCATGGATCACCCGGATTCGGAGGGTTTAAGAAGGAGTATCCCGATTCACTCATTCCGTAAAACGAAGCTGTTAAACCCGGACTCATCCCTACTGACTGCAACGCTCCCAAACCTGGATAATCCAACCTTGCGCCACATGTATTTCCCACAAAAGGATTAATTTCTGTATTTCCCACTATGGAAATTAAATCTTTTTCATCAAATATTCCCGTTATCCAGTCCATATAATGGTTTACTAAGCCTTTTCCTACCCAAGGATTGTCCGGTAAGCCAGAATTTATCCACAGACGCGGACTTTCTATACTTCCAGTAGCCATTACGACGATTTTTGCCCTTATTTCTTCCTGCTCTCCTGTCCATGTATCCCTTATTATTACACCATTGGTCCTAAGCACAGCAGAACTATCTTTTTCTGTTAGAATTTTCATCGCAAAAGCATTAGGACGTATCCTAACATTTCCAGTCTGTAAAGCAAGAGGAATATAACTGACATTTGTTGACCGTTTTGCCACTTTATCAACAGATGGTCCATGCGGGCAGCCATTGATACAGTGCCCTGCAAGTGTACACCCTTCCATCCATGATAGTTGTTCGTCCGAAAAATTTGGATTTTTGATATTTTTATTAGGAGGTAAGATGGCATTAGGCTGTGCTCTATAACCCGGGACTGTCACATTGAGTGTTGGAATCAATGGAAATCCTAGCTTTTTGGCTCCGTAATAAAATAATTCTTCTTTGGTTGTTACAGCTGCAAATTCCACTGGCAACGTAGCCTCAACCTTTTCATAATAAGGAATAAGTTCACGATAAGAAAGCGGCCATATATTATCTACAGCCATTGGATATGCCCGAGGGCTATTGGCGGTATAGGTTTGAGTCGTCCCTCCGACACCAGCGCATTGCCAAATCAGTCCCTTCTGTTTCATACTCCGAAACCATTGGGCACGATTACGATCTGCAGGACCCCAGCGAAACCTTCCAGAAACCAAATCATTCATATTCATTTCATACTTGTTTAATAATTGTTTATATAAAACTATATCCAAGTCAGCCGGTGTAGAGCTAAATTTTTCACCAGGTGCTCCATTTGGATTGGACCACTTTTTGTTCCCGTACCACGGCCCTGCCTCCAGCACCAGTACTTTTAATCCCTTTTCCCCCAATTCTTTTGCGATTACGGCTCCTCCACCGCCTGCTCCAATGACAATCACATCCTGATAATCCATTAATCTTTCCCCTTTTTATGTGACATACATGCTAAAAAACCTCGAAAATCACGGTACGCATAAGATGGACCTGGATATTTGGCCGAGATCCATCCATGCGGAAAATATTCTAATCTTCTGAATTCGGGAGGAGATAGACCTGTTGTTCCGTACCCTGTCCATTCTGAATAAAAGCCAAACATTGTTAGTTGATTTAATACAACTACTATTTGGCGAATGAGGTCTGGGTTATTTTGATAAGGAGGGCTTACATATTTAAGATTCAATTCTAGATTCTCAATGAGGGTTAATGCTTTTAAACGGTCAATTGGTGATAACTTGGAGAACAGTCCACCGTTAGGAAATCTATTTAAATTTAGGGGACAAGTATTCTGACCGTTCTGTATTAATTGAACTGCCCCGAGGTCAAGCAATTCAGCAGTAGACATTGCCATAGACACTATGTTCAGTTTTACTTTTACTTGCTGTGATATCGAATGGTTCAGTATCCAAATCACGTATTCATATACCTTACATTCCATTGCTCCTGGTTGTTGAACAAATCCTAGTGATTTTATCTTGAAAGTAATTGGTGGAATAATTGCCTGAACAAGCGACTGGAAAGTGGACCATATATATCGATTATTAATACTCCCACCCCCTCTAATTTCCACTTTTGCAAACCTTTTTATAGACACCTTACCATCCTAATTTTATTTCTAACTTGTTCTTTCTATGTCAGGAGTTTTTTGCTATTTCATAAAAATAACATTCCTGTTTAATAAATGTCTTTTTTGATACTTAATAAATGTTCTATCACAACTTTTAACGCCAACTAATATCCATTCAACTTATAGTAAAAGTGAACCAAATAAGGTAACTTGCATCAACTAAAATGATAGTCCAAGAGTGCGCAGTATAAATGTCAATGATAATATGTACATTTTTGATCGTTTTAGAATGTACAATTTTGATTTTTTTTGCATTTTTATTTTCCCCCAACCTTTTACTACACTTGGCTGGGGGATGAAGGTAAATATTGGGTTTAATAAGGAGTA
>DASQMK010000495.1:0-1921 GCA_035645575.1 Metabacillus sp. | reverse complement strand
AGGGCATTGCCACCACTCGCTTAGGGACGTGGAGGGAGAGTAAGACTACTCCGGTCAATACGGTTCAGTTAAGGCTCAAACCGTGGTAAATTAGGTAGGGTGTCCACAAATGGAGAACTAGCACGGTGCATCTCAAAGAATTCTCATTAGTATCTCCAAAAATCCCAAGTACGGAGATATTCAAAGCCATAGAGATAGCAATTCCAGCCACTGCAATCGAACAGGCGATTACTAAAACGAAGGCTGAAGAGAAACGTCATCGCGCCTTGCCAGCACAACTGGTAGTGTGTCTGGTAATCGCCATGAGTCTATGGTCGAAAGATTCAATGCGAGATGTACTAAAAAACCTGATTGATGGTCTTAATGAAGCGTGGATAAAAATTGGTAAATATTGGCAATTTCCGTGTAAATCGGCAATTACTCAAGCCAGACAAAGATTAGGAGCGGGCGTGATGAGACAGTTGTTTCATTCATTAGTGCGACCAATGGCTACAGTTGAAACAGTAGGAGCTTTTATCAACGAACTCAGGGTCGTAGTGATAGATGGAACCTGCTTAGATATCCCCTCTGGGTGATGAAAATGCTAGGGTTTTTGGTCGTCCGGGTAGCCGTCCGGGTACGAGAGCAGCGTTCCCTAAAGCTAGATTAGTCATTTTAGTAGAGGCAGGAACACATTTAATTTTTGATGCCTTAATCTGTCCATATAAAATGGGAGAAAGAGTAAGAGCGTTAAAGTTGTTACGCTCAGTAACGCCAGAAATGCTATTGATGTGGGATAGAGGAAAACATTCCTATGCGATGGTAGAAGCTACAGTCAGTAAAGGTTGTGAGTATGTGGGGCGAATTCCATGCAACGTTAAATTCTTAAACGAAACACAATTAGATGATGGTTCATATTTGAGTTGGATTTATCCATCAGGCAAATTAAGAAAAAAAGGATTTAAGCCAATACAAGTAAGAGTAATTGAGTACACAATTGAGCATACCGAATGCCCAGAAGCACAAATTAGATATCGTTTAATTACGAGCTTATTGTCAGCAGAAAAATTTCCAGCGCACTTACTTGCCCGTGAATATCATCAACGTTGGGAAGTCGAGAATACTATTGATGAACTCAAAGTACATTTATGGGGACGAAAAACTCATATTCGTTCTCAAAGACCGAAAGAAGTGGTACAAGAAATTTATGGTTTACTACTAGGACCGAAGAGCTGTACGGTTATTAATTTTTCTCTTCAGCAAGCAGCGCAAGTGTTTCACCATTGCGTCTTTCTTTTACTGGAACATTACGAGTTCTTCGGCGCGCTCTCCCAAAATTTCAGCGGTTACAACCACAGGAGCTTCCCTTTTTTTTAGTTGGTTAACTTGGGAAATTCTCGCTCAAGTTCTACCTGAAAGGGTTCAGAGAAACAACCCCAGAGTCGTGAAAAAACCTGTCTCAAAATTTCGGTCAAAACAAGTTAAACACAGAGGTACTGGAATCATAATGAATTCTCCTGTATTTATTGTTTTAAGCACTGCATAGCCCTTAACTGAACCCTATTGGAAAAGAAACTATGGAGCATGGAAGGTCGATGAAGCATGGTTTATTCTCACAGATTTAGGTTCATTATCGGCAGCTATCGATGCTTACAAGCAACGGATAGGCATTGAAGAAATGTTTAGAGATTGTAAAACAGGAGGCTACGATCTGGAAGGAACTAGCTTAAAAGAAAATCGACTGATTAACATAATTCTGCTCAGGGCACTCGCCTACAGTTCGGCAATATTTGAAGGCACGTCTCTTCGGAAAAAGCAGGTAGAAAAATATGTATGTCGGCGTCAAGAACCTAAAAAAAGATATCGAAGACGGAGTACATTTGGTGTTGGCGCAAGCGGGAGAAAAGTGGGTTAATTATCTTGAACAATATTCTGATGTGGT
>DASQMK010000494.1:0-13026 GCA_035645575.1 Metabacillus sp. | reverse complement strand
GTGGGGTTGTTTCGGGTAACAGTACCTGTTTTCCAGTGTCCATGTCCAGAGGGGCAACTTTTGATAGAGATTTAGAAAAACGCATTGGGCAAGCAATTGGAAGAGAGATTCGAGCGTATGGAGGCAATCTTTTCGGAGGTGTTTGTGTTAATCTTCCATATAATCCGGGCTGGGGACGCAGTCAGGAAGTGTACGGGGAAGATTCATTTTTGCTCGGTCAAATGGGAGCAGCCTTAACACAAGGTGTTCAAGGAGAAAATGTAATTGCTTGTGTGAAGCATTATGCATTTAACAGTATGGAGGATGCACGTTTTAAGGTAAATGTTATAGCTGATAAACGGACCGAACGAGAGGTGTACCTGCAGCATTTCAAAGATTGTGTTGATGCCGGAGCTGCCAGTGTGATGAGTGCCTATAACCAATACCAAGGTACGCTTGCGGGACATCATAACTATCTACTGAACAAAGTACTGAAAGAGGATTGGGATTTCGACGGCTTTGTTATCAGTGACTTCGTTTGGGGTGTGAAAGATACAGTAGAAGCTGCAAATGGAGGCCAAGATATTGAAATGTGCCACACAAAATACTATGGTGCTAATCTTGTAGAAGCGGTTAGAAATGGCCAAGTAAGTGAAGAAAAAATAGATGAAGCTGCTACTCGAATCATTCGTACGCTGCTTGCCTTTACAGAAGCAGATGACAAAGAATATAGCAAAGATGTTATTGGGTCTAAAGAACACATCGCCCTAGCACTGGAAGCTGCCAGAAAATCAATGACATTAATGCAAAACAAACATAATGTTTTGCCATTTTCTAAAGAAAAGACCAAACGCATTGCTGTTATCGGTAGTCTTGGTAATCAGGAAAACATAGGAGACCATGGCTCAAGCCGTGTTTACCCTGAATATATTGTGACTCCTTTAGAAGGATTAAAGAAAGCGTTACCAAATGCAGAAGTGATTTTTGATGACGGACAGGATTTAGAAAAAGCTAAGGTAATTGCAGAGTCTGCGGATGCGGTAATATTTGTTGTTGGCTATAACCATGATGATGAAGGAGAATGCATTCAAAATAGGGATGATTCCGAAAGTCGTTCAGCAGAACAACTGGAAAGTAGAGGATTCGCGGTTGGTGGAGACAGGAAAAAATCACTAGGCTTACATGAGGATGAAATAGAACTAATTAAAACGGTTGGACCTAAAAACCAACATTCTGTTGTTGTACTTATCGGAGGAAATATGATCATGATTGACGAGTGGAAGAATCATGTTTCGGCAATTATGATGGCGTACTATCCTGGCATGGAAGGCGGAACTGCGATTGCCGAAACTTTATTTGGAGATATCAACCCAAGTGGAAAATTACCATTTGTTGTACCTGCACGTGAAAGTGACCTGCCACAGGTGGATTGGGATGCAACTGAAATTACATATGGCTACTATCATGGATACACCAAATTAGAAAAAGAAGGGATTCAAGCTGCACTTCCATTTGGTTTTGGTATGTCATATACCAACTTTTCTTTTTCAAACGCTTCCTTTTGTGTTCAAGATCAACAAATTATCGCAACGTGTGAGGTTAAAAACACGGGAGAACATAATGGTGCCGAAGTTGTCCAAATGTATATTGGATTTAATAACTCCAAAATCGATCGACCTGTCAAAGTATTACGAGGATTCGAACGAGTGGAACTGGGTGCTGGAGAAAAACAAACAATTCAAGTCTCCTGCCCGATCGATCGCGTGAAATGGTTCAACCCACAAACAAACAACTGGGAATTAGAAGAAATGGACTACGAAGTATATATAGGCAATAGCAGTGCTAAACAAGACTTACTTGAAGGAAAAGTAAGCCTTATTGGGACAGAGGGACAGGTACCGTGTCCCAGGTTTTAAGAAGTCTTGACCTCATTTCTAGTGAAGTAGGGGTACTTCATCAAACCTTTATTAAGAACTCTATCATTTTCAAGTAAGTTAGGAGTGAAGAAACATGGGTAATCCCAAAATGGATCTATCATCAACACCTCAGCCTACGAGCAGTGACACGCCAAGATCAACCATAGGTGAAAAGATTGGTCTAACAGAGAAATTTGGTTATGGACTTGGTGATTTAGCAAGTAATTTTGTTTGGCAGGCAATGAGTATTTTTATAGTTTTCTTTTATACCGATGTAGTCGGAATTGCGGCTAGCGTTGTCGGTACAATCTTGCTATTCTCACGTGTATTCGATGGGGTAACCGATGTGTTAATGGGATATGTTATTGATCGAACAAACTCTAAACATGGGAAAGCGAGACCATGGCTGTTATGGCTTTGCATTCCATTCGCTGTCTCTGCTGTTCTATTGTTTATGGTGCCGAATGGTAGTACAACGTGGCAGGTTATTTACATTGCTGTAACCTACAATGTTGTATGTTTAGTTTATACGGGATTAAATGTCCCTTATGGAACACTAAATTCACTAATGACACAAGATCAGTATCAACGGTCAGTTTTAAACGTTTTTCGTATGAGCTTTACCATGATAGGTATTCTTATCGTAAGTAATCTCACCCTTCCATTGGCTAATTTTTTCGGCGGAGATCAATCTGGCTGGGTCTATACTTTTTTACTCTTTGGCACGATCGGATCAATATTATTCTTTATTACGTTTAAAACAACAAAAGAACGTGTTAAACCATCTGTTGAAACCGAAAAAAACACTAAAGTTCCACTAAAAGAAAGCTTGAAAACACTTAGTAAAAATAAATATTGGGGGCTCGTTACTACTTTTATTATCTTCACATTTATTTGGAATTCGCTTAATGCAGGTTCGCTTGTGTATTTCGCTCAGTATATTCTTGAAAGCCCAGTATTAGTCGGATTAATTTCAACCGTATTTACAGTTTTTACATTAATAGGAATGGTTGTTGTAGCACCAATTACAAAACGTTTCGGAAAGCGTAATGCGGTCATGGTTGGAATTATCATCACATTAATTGGTTATCTGATTATGTTAATAGACCCCACAAATATCACGATCCTTATCGTTAGTGCAATTATTAGGGGGATTGGAAAAGCACCTATTAACGGTAGTATGTTTGCGTTGCTGGCAGATACCATTGAATATGGAGAATGGAAAACAGGTATTCGGAATGAAGGAATGGTCTATAGTGGCGGTAGCATGGGAATAAAAATCGGTAATGGTCTTGGAACGGCAATTATCGGTTGGGTATTAGCCTTCGGAGGATATATTGGAGGCCAAGCTGACCAAGCTCAGTCTGCATTACTATCGATTTCATCATTATTTATCTACATTCCAATGGGCATAAGTGTGATCTTATTCATATTACTAGCTTTCTATGATTTAGATAAAAAATATCCTAGTATTGTAGTGGATTTAGAAGCAAGGGCAAAGTAAGTTACAGGGATATAGAGATAGGCTCGGGGTTTTAGAATGAGAAAAAATTCACGGGGAAAGTCAGAGTGACTAAATAAGAAGGAGAGGAATTTTTATGAAACTTGTATCATTTACCAGAGAAGGAGTAACTCGTATTGGGTCTATCGAAAATGAGGTAATTGTTGATTTAAATCTATCCTATCAAATGCTGTTAGAGTCTGAGGGGAAATTACGTGCAAAACAAATCGCCGCAGCGTATGTACCAGAAGAAATGACCGAATTTTTACAAGGTGGTAAGGAAAGCATTGAGGAGGCAAAGAGAGCAATCTCTTATGCATTACATAAAAAAGAAGACAGAGGGCGCAAACTTGTTTTCCAACGAAACGAAGTGAAAATTGAAGCTCCAGTTCCTGCACCAGGAAAAATGATTTGTGTTGGTCATAATTATCGTGAGCATATTATGGAAATGGGTCGAGAGCTTCCTGCATTTCCAGTTGTATTTGCAAAATTTGCAAACACTGTGGTTGGACCACAGGATGATATACCTTTCTATCCAATTTCAGACCAACTTGATTATGAAGCAGAGTTTGCCTTTGTAATTGGACAACGTGCAAGAAATGTAGCTCAAGCAGATGCTCTTGACTATGTAGCTGGTTATACAATTGTTAATGATGTGACATACCGAGACCTTCAACGTCGTACCCTTCAATGGCTACAAGGGAAAGCTGTTGAAGGCAGTGCACCAATGGGACCTTGGCTAGTAACTTCTGATGAACTTCAAGATCCATCAGGGCTAGACATTGTCTTGACAGTTAATGGAGAGGAACGCCAGCGATCAAATACGGTAAATCTAGTATTCTCAGTTCAATATTTAGTAGAGTTTTTATCTAATTTAATGACGTTAGAACCAGGTGACATTATTTTAACAGGAACACCTGGTGGAGTAGGGGTAGCTCGTAATCCACAAGTATTCTTAAAGGATGGAGATATTGTTCGAATTGAAGTAGATCAAGTCGGTGTCCTTGAAAATAAAGTGAAACAAACAGCGGAGGTGCCCGTATCATGACGAAAACCTTGCAAACGAGCGCCATTGAATCTGTTCAACAATCCATTCACAACATGATTAACGTAGTGAAGGGACTTTCTGAAAAGGAAATAAGATGGAATCCATCTTCGGAAGAATGGTCAATTATGCAAATTATCACACATGTTGCCGAAGCGATTCCATATTGGGTGCGGGAGATTCAACAAATTAAAGAACATCCTGATCAAACATGGGGCCGAGGTTTAACAGATCCAACAAGGCTGAAAACAGTGTCAGAGGAACATGTGAACAGCTTGCTGGTTGCGGATGTGTTGGACCAACTTGCCTCCGTACCGGCTTTTGTTGAGGAAACACTTCAATCGTTATCAAGTGAAGAGTTAAAAATAGTGGCTCCAAGCCGCAACCCACGCTTTGATGGAAAACCTGTTGAGTTTATTGTCAATCATTTGATCGTGGAACATGTTCAAAAACACGATCAGCAAATTGGGCGCAATATATCAAGGTTTAATTAATAATAGGAGGAGAAGACATGGCAGAAAAAAATGAGTTTTTTACCAGTACGATTGTTCAGGATTTTAATAGAGATATAGAACAATATCATCTTGGTCCCCTATGGAATGCGATTCCAGATTTAATGAAGCACACACCTGAGCCACATGCACAAGCCTATTTATGGAAAAGTGAATTGTTAAATAAAAAGCTTCAGGAAGCAACACAAATCTTCACACCTGACCGTGGCGGAGAAAGAAGAGCGATTTACTTACAAAACCCGGGACTTAATTATCGTAAGCCGTGGGGATGGGCATCAACAACACAAACATTATACGCTGCTGTTCAACTTATTCAACCTGGTGAAACAGCACCATCACATCGCCATGTGCAAAATGCGCTCCGCTTTGTTATGGAAGGAGAAGGAGCGTACTCAATCGTTCAAGGAGAGCGCATTTTCATGGAAAGAGGCGACTTTTTAACAACCCCAAATGGTTTATGGCACGGCCATGGACATGAAGGTGACAAACCGATGATATGGATGGATTGCTTAGATATCCCGACAATTTACTACCTTGGTGGAACATTCTTTGAACCATATCCAGATCGAATTGAACAGCCGAGTTTACCAGATAACTATAGTTCACAACGCTATGAAGGCGGGATGGTACGTCCAATTTCTGATCGTTATGCGAAAAAAGCACCTCTTGGCTCCTACAAATGGAAAGGAACAGAGGCCACGATTAATGGGTTAAGTCGCTTTGAACCAGATCCATGTGACGGCTATGCAGTCGAGTATATTAATCCATCAAATGGTGAAACGGCATGTCCAACGATCGCAGCATGGATGCAAAAGCTTCCTGCCGGATTCAAAGGAAAAGCGCACCGTCATACACATGCATCCATCTATCATGTACATGAAGGAGAAGGTCATACAATTATTAACGGAGTTCGCTTTGACTGGAGAAAAGGTGACTTCTTCGTTGTACCAAACTGGGCTTGGCATGAGCATATTGCTTCTGAGGATAGTTACTTGTTCTCCACAAATGATTTACCAATCCTGGAGAAATTCGGCTTAGAGCGTAAGCAGGAATATGACAAGAATAATGGGTATCAGAGTGTAACAGGTGAGTTTGAGGCAGTTTTCGGATAATAATTAGTAGAATATTCTTTATTGTGTTTAAGACTTACATTTTTGTAGGCCTTTTCTAGGTTGAAATTATATTAATGAAAATGGAAAATATTTACTATAAAAAATGGTGACAAATAAAAAAACTCGCCTGTATAAGCGGGTTTTTTTATTTGTTTTATGTTCCACTCAAAGCTTGGAGTCAGGAAATTCCTAGCTTCGTTTATAAAATCTCATAATCTCAAATACAGCTCGTTTGTACCCGCCTTTTTCTTGTAAAAGAGTTCCAAATTCAATGCTTTTTTGTTTATAATCGTTATTGTTTAATAGTTTCAGTAAGGATTGTTTAAGTTTTTCTGAATTACATTCTTTTAAATGGATGCCGCAGCCTAAGCGTTCAACTTGTTGTGCGATCATTTCCTGTTCTTGTTGTTGAGGGTAGAGGATTAAAGGGACTTTAAAATACAAGCCTTCCTGGACACTGTTCATACCTCCATGTGTAACAAATATATCCGCTTTTTGCAGCAAGTCTAGTTGGTTCACATAAGAAAAAAGAATAAAGTTCTCAGGTATAAAAGAAAAGTCAGTTTCTTTCATTTTGTTTCCTAAAGATAAGATAAATGTTGCTTCGATATCTTTAAACGCGTGAAAACAATCTTCATAAAATTCCTTGTTGTCGCCAAATATACTCCCTAAAGAAATATAAACGAGCGGTTTATTACTTGATGGTAAATTAACTTTTTCTCCTTCTATTCTCTCCGATATAGAAGGACCGACAAAACAATACGTTTGATCAAACACATTTCCGTTTGGTGTAAATTCCGCAGCTGTGAAGACAATATTTAATTTTTCCTTACTGCTCAATGCATCTAAAAGAGGAGGTTTCTTCATATTGTACTTTTTGCATATATTAGTTTGAATGCTTAAAGCTTTAACTAAATGTTTTAAATCTCCTCTTGCAAATTGAAACAATAAATTTACAAGCTCTTTTGGAATATTTAAGAATGATTTGTGAAATGGAAATGTTGTAGTCGAGCAAATGGTTGGAATATTTTTTATATGTCCTACATATTTACCCCAGGTTGCTAAAGAATCATGAATAATATAGTCAGGTTTTTCTCTGTCGACTTCATTTAATAAAAATTCCAGCATTTTTTCTGTGCTTTCTATACAAACTCTAAAAACAATGGGAAAGTATTTCAGCTGTTCTTCTGTATAATTGGTATCTTCTAAACGTTCGATGCTATAAGGCATATAAGTAGCACCAGTTTCTTCGATTTTATCCTTTAAATTAGGAAAAGAGTAGTACAATACTTCTTCTCCTTGGTTAATCAACTCTTTTACTAAAGCGAGAGTAGGATTTGTATGGCCATGAGCAGGAATATTAAAAAATATAACTTTACCCAAGAAAATTTCCCCTTTATTAGCAATGTCTTCCTCAAAATATAGTTCAATTATAACAACTAAAACGATCAACATCAGGTCCTTTTTGTTGTTTAATTTAAACAAATACTGCTATGTAGTAAAGAAAGGGATTTGCTAAAAATGGAAAATAAACGGAATTGGACAGTTAAGTTGTGCAGATTGCCAACTAGTTGCTAAAGGTTTGCCTTAAGGGTGGTTAAGGGGTGCTGATTATCTTCCACACATAGGAAATCTGCTCAGCTGAAGTTTAAATAAGGATCGAATATGCAAGCTAAATAATATCCAAATAAAGTAGAAGCGCAATAAGGAAAGTTAGTACCGTTTTAATGTCAAAGATCTTAAGTGAAAAAGACACATTTCATTTAAAGAAATGTGCCCTAATTCATTATTGAAAGTACCCTGCTTTAGAATAAATACGAGGAGGGACCAGACTATTTTATTTTGAATTTATTAATTTGCTCATTTAATTTGATTGCTAATACATCTAACTCTTTAGCAGAATTTGCAATGATCTCAGTAGATGCTAACTGTTCTTGTCCTGTTGCAGATATTTCTTCGGTACTTGCTGCAAAATCTTCTAATTGAGTTGTTAAATCTTGTATTTGGTTCGATACATTTTTAGAGTTCCCGTTAACAGTTCTCATAGCTTCTGCCGTTTGTTTAAATCCGCCCACAATTCTTTCATACATACTCTTTATCTTATTAAAAGCTTGTTCTGTAATCTTTAATGCATCTTTTTGTTCATCTACTAATTTATTTGAGTGTTCAATATTCGTCACAGCTAAATCTGTTTTGTCCAGAGTCTTTTCGATAATAGATGTTATTTCACTTGCTGAGTTGGAAGTCTCTTCTGCTAATTTTCGAATTTCATTTGCTACAACGGCAAATCCCTTACCAGCTTCACCAGCTCTAGCCGCTTCGATCGATGCATTTAAAGATAATAAATTCGTTTGCTCGGCTATAGATGTGATAATGCCAACAAACCCTGTTACTTGATTAACCATTTCTTTTAGTTCGTTAATGGAACGATTAACTTCGCTTGACACACGAAGGGTTTCATCCATTTTCTTCGTCTGCATATCAACACTTGTTTGACCTTCATTAATAGATTCTATCGATTGAGAAGCTTGTTCTGCACTTTCAGAAGTTTTCATAGCGACCTCATCTATTAATGTTACAACCTCTGATAACGTGCTGCTAATTCCGTTTATTGTCATGGCTTGTTCAGAGTTACCTGCTGCAAGTTGGTTTATGGTTGTAACGACTTGTGTAATCGAGCTCACATTTTCATCTGTATTTTTGGTCAAGCTATCCGAATGATTCGTAACCGTTGAAGACACCATTTGCAATTCTGAAGCTATGTCCTTTATTGATTTCCTTGTTTCGTATAAAGCTCTTGCCATGTCACCAGTTTGATCTTTAATGGTTAACAGCTTTTCTAAATCATCATCTGTATCAACCAGATTCAAATCAGCTGTTTTCTTTGCGAACTCCGTCACTTTTACAATTGGTTTTTCAATCGCTTTTCCTAAGATATAAGATAAAATAACTCCGATAATCAAAGAAATAAACAAACCCCACAATACAGGGGTAGGAATCATAAATCCAGGCTGCATTTGCTGGGCAGCTTCTGCATTAGCGGCAGAAGTATCACTACTGCCACTTCGAGTAATTAACGATGCGCCGACATTAATAATTGCTACCAATATGGAGTTTATTAATGATAAGAGAATAATCTTTGTTGATATTTTTTTCATTTGACACTGCCACCTAATTATTTTTTATTTTGAATTGCTTCCAACTGATATATCGTCATTTCTTGTCGGAATATGTATAATATTTAGAAAAATCACTGTAATTTTTCTAATTAAATCCTATCCAAAGGCTTAACACTTAACTAAAATAATATGGCAACCTTAAAATTACCTTAAAAGGAACAGATTGAAGACTAAAAAAATTATCATCAATGATAAGACTAGGAAAAGAATACAAATTTCCTAAACTCCGAGTAATATTACTCAATAAATAAATCAGTTAGGAGGAGCAATAATATGCCAATTCATGAATTTGGAATAATTGATCATATTGAGATGGAGAGAAATGAATTTGTATATGAACCACTTAAATACAACTGTATCTCTGTTGATGATGAGGTTATCTGTACCTTAAGCGAACATTTATCTATAGTAAGAACCTACTTTCATTCGCTTCAACGTCCAGAGTTCGGGTTGGCCTATTGGGAGATCACAATCATTCCGCCAGAATCTTTATCACTATTTTATGATGTTGTGTCCTCATCAACATCGTTTAAGAAGTCAGCTGAACTAAATGAATTAGCTACAAAAATCAATCAAGCCAGGGAACAAAAGAAATACATGATCCATTATGGAGTATAAATACGTTGATTTCAGAAGGAATAGTAAATTAAGAAAAGAGAGTCTTCATCAGACTCTTTTTGTTCGTAAACCATTAGCGTCTAAAAACTATGAAACGATCGCTCATGCGTACGATCAAATTTTACTGTCATTATCTAATTCCTTATAATGATGGATAAAGAAAACTGTGGAAAGGGTTTTGATGAACATGGAATGGAAACCGAATCGGACAGATAAGATGCCTATTTATAAGCAGATTGCCAGTTATATTGAACAAGGTATCTCATCAGGGATTTTCCTGCCGGACAGTGTGCTGCCTTCGGAACGAACTCTTGCGAAGGAATTACAGGTGAATCGCAGCACAGTAGTCGCTGCTTATGAAGAGTTACAGTCACTTGGAATTGTGAGTAGAAAAAAAGGAAGCGGAACACGTGTTAGTACAGATATTTGGGGATTATCACACAAACGAATACCGAATTGGGGGAGATATGTGGAGGATGGATCATTTTTGCCGAACCTTCCTGTAGTACAACGAATTCGGATGGAAACGGAAAAAAATGATTTGATTAATTTGGCCAGTGGCGAGTTGACAGCACAATTATTTCCTACTGAACAATTTCGAAAGATTTTATCTGATCAGCCCTTTACAGGCCATCTTGGTTATGATCATCCACAAGGAAATGCTACATTAAGGGAGACGATTGCCACACATGTAAAAGAGTATAAAAACATTGATGCTAATTTCTCTTCAATCCTCATTACATCCGGTGCTCAGCAGGCCCTTCATCTTATTGTTCAATGTCTTCTAAAGCCGGGAGATGCTGTTGCTATTGAGGATCCCTCCTATTGCTTTTCCCTCCCGATATTTCAATCTGCCGGACTAAGGACCTTTCTTTTACCTGTTGATGAAAATGGGGTGAATCCTGATGATCTTATATCGTTACATAAAAAGCATAGAATTCGAATGGTCTTTTTAAACCCTGACCATCATAATCCAACAGGAACGGTTCTTTCATTAGAACGACGAAAGCGTGTATTGGAATTGTCTGCCGAATTTGGTATTCCAATCATTGAGGATGATCCCTACAGTTTAACGACTTTTGATGGAAGTGTGAATCCTACCTTAAAATCAATGGATCTTAACGGGAATGTTTTATATATTAGCTCATTATCTAAAATTGTTGCATCAGGTTTACGAATTGGCTGGATAATTGGTCCGACAAACGTTATTGAACGTCTAGCTGATGCAAAACAACAAGTGGATTTTGGCCATAGTGTTTTTCCGCAATGGGTTGCTAACGAGTTTATAGGGTCAAAAGAATTCACTTCACATATTACCATGCTCCGGAGAGAGTTAAGGCGTCAAAGAGATGAGTTAACGGATAGTCTAACTACATTATTAGGTAACAAAACGGAGTTTTTCATCCCAAAGGGCGGAATTCATATGTGGTGTAAATTAAATGATTCTATTAGTGAATTCCAACTGCTTGAAGAATCAGTGAAAAGAGGGGTAGCGTTTATTCCGGGAAGTATTTTTGGGACTCAACAAGGTTTTGTGCGCTTTACGTTTGGTCGAGAGGATCAGCACTCAATTCGAGAAGGAATTTTGCGGTTTGCTGATGCGTTTAAGAGTATCTGCTAGATTAATTAATATATGCACCCGCCCCGCATTCACTAAAAGTAATGAAGTGGATGGTTTAAATTATCCATAATTGGAGGGTCACCATCTAAATCACATACGTTATTATATAAAAAGATGGATATATTTTTGTACATGTTGCACATGTAATAATCTAAGAGGAGATTTGTAAATGGCATTTGCAGTCATTATTATTATTGTTTTAGCGGTATTAGCATTAATTGGAACAATATTTGCAGCAAAGGATACAGAAGTTAGCTATAGTCAAAATACAAAAGGTAATATTAGTCGATTAACAATTATTTATGCTGTTGTGATTATTCTTTCGATCTTAGTGATTGGAGCGTATATATTTATAAAATAATCATCTTACATTAAAAAGGAAATTAGCAGATTTAAATTCTAGGAGCTATGATAGATAAGGAGTTGACCAGTTGAAATGATATCTGCTTTTATCGTTTCATTTTTACTAGCAGCGATTAAAATTATATTAACTTGTATGCCATCTGATGTTGTAGATTGGATTTTAGGAAAATTTGCCCTGCATCCAACTCTAAACTCAAAAGATGTCAATGTAACATATAACGGTAAACATCTGGAATCTGAAGAGAAAATGAAATTTACCGATTACTTTAATGAAGCAACGTTTTTGAAAAAATATTTTATAGTTCAAGGAAAAGAACAGTTATTCTTACAACCAGAGACAAATGTATCCCCAATTGTTGTCGACATGAAAAAAGGGAAAAAGGCGATTACATTATTTGTTTTCTGTTATGCAGAACATGTTGATGTAGTTAAACAATATAAAAATAAAGTAGTTGCTTATCAGTTAAGATCAGACTATCTACAAACTTTGTCACCTGGGATTGGTCTTTTGAATAATGTGGTGCTTTAAAATTTTTTAGGAAGAATTCCACGTTAATGCTTAGTGAATTGCTTTTTACATTTTGACAGTCATTTTTCATCATCTGATTCACCATAGGTAAGATAGGCATTAATTTGCCTCTTTCTATAAAGCCTATAAAATATATAACTTAACACAACTAAATCTAAGTAGACAAAAACGTCTCAATCCTTCTTAAAATGGAATGAGACGTTTTTTTATTGTACCGGAAATAATCGAAAAGTGTTTTTAGCACTCAAATTAAAAGAAAAGGAAGAAGTCTTGAAAGCGTTAACAAAAATGTCTTTTAACTGTTAGAAAGGGTGTTAAAGAATGTTTATCATTGTAATCAAGTAGTCGTTATTGATTAAGGAGGGATTGAGTTGGATCATATAGGAGTAGGCAAGTCAGAAGCGGTTAAGAGTAATATCATGAATAAACCTTTAATTATTAATAAGAAAAAAAGAAGAATAAAACAGTTTATACCCCTGTTTATCATGATGGCACCAGGTCTCATATACTTTCTCATTAATAATTACCTGCCAATGCTTGGCATGATCATTGCGTTTAAAAAAGTTAACTTCGCCGTAGGAATTTTAGAAAGTGAATGGGTTGGGTTCGATAACTTTAAATATTTATTTAGTACAAGTGATGCATGGGTTA
>DASQMK010000493.1:0-3949 GCA_035645575.1 Metabacillus sp. | reverse complement strand
AATTGCACTATTAGTTGGCGTAAACATCTACAAGGCTTCAAACCAAGATGTTCTCTCAGTTGAAGCAGCGACTGTAGAAGAACGTGAACTAACCGGGAATGTGATGGTTCCCGGTACACTCTCTTTAAGTCAAGAGAATTTTGTTTACTTAGTACCTGAAAATGGCGAGGTAACAGAGGTTCTTGTTAAAGAAGGTGATAAGGTGGAAGTAGGTACCCCGTTATTAAAATATGAAAACGAGCAGTTACAATTAGAGAAAGAACAAAATGCGCTTTCTTTAGAATCTTCCTATTTACAAATCAATCAAATTAAAGATCAAATCGATGACTTAGATGAGAAAGAAAAGGAGCTAAAGGAGCAATTAGGTGAAAAGGAAGCCAAAAAGCAAGTCGATGCTGAGCGTGATCAACTCAAAACTGATTTAAAGAGGGCGGATCTTGAAGCAAGACAGATACTTCTTCAAAAAGAAACGATTGAGAGTAAGCTTGATGATCTAGAGGTGAAAAGTGAAATAGCTGGAACAGTTCTATCCATAGATGAGGATGCACGAAAAGGTATTTCTCAATCACCTATCTTACATATAGGAAATTCTGAAGAACTTGTTGTAAAAGGAATGATTTCAGAATACGACTCCTTGAAGATAAAAGAAGGGCAATCAGTTACATTGAGGTCTGATGTTCTTACTGACAAGGAATGGAAAGGAACAGTAAAAAAAGTCAGTTATTTACCTGTGCAAAGTGACTCTGCTATTAGCAGTGAAGAAACAGCCGTTCAATATTCTATCGAAGCTTCAATAGAAGGTCGTAATATCGAGGTAAAGCCAGGATTTAAGCTAATTATGGATATTGAGACTGAAAAACGCTCAGCTTTAGCCGTTCCTTTAGGAGCTGTAAAGCAAGATGGGGAAAATTATTATGTCTACATCGTTGAAGAAGGAAAGGCAGTTCGTCAAGAAATCGAAATAGGATCAGCAAATGATCAATATATGGAAATTACATCAGGTCTGGAACCAGGCTCAAAAGTCATCATTAATCCTTCAGAAGAAGTTCGAGATAATGTGGAAGTGAACGAAATATGATTGAGTTAACGTCTATTACGAAAAGCTATAAAGTAGGCCAGGATACATTAGACGTGCTAAAAAATATCGACCTTACGATAAAACATGGTGAGTTTGTTGCCATAATGGGCCCATCAGGCTCAGGTAAATCTACTCTAATGAACGTAATCGGTTGTTTAGATAACCCCTCTTCAGGAACATACCTATTAGATCAAGAGGATATATCAATATACAAGGATGAAATGCTCGCTAAAGTACGAAACCTCTCTATTGGTTTTGTTTTTCAACAATTCCAGCTATTACCTAGCTTAACGGCATTAAAAAATGTAGAACTTCCAATGGTTTATGCAGGCTTCAAAAAGAAAGAGCGAGAGGAACGAGCAAAACAAGCTCTTGAGAAGGTTGGCTTAGGTGATAGAATGAATCACTTGCCAAATGAATTATCAGGTGGACAAAAACAACGCGTAGCCATTGCCAGATCGATTGTGAATGAGCCAAAGATTATCCTGGCAGATGAGCCAACAGGTGCACTCGATACTAAAACGAGCATTTCAATAATGGAACAGTTTACACAGTTAAATAAAGAGGGCACAACGGTCATCCTTGTCACACATGAACAAGAAGTTGCTGAGTACGCAAATCGAATTATCACTGTTAGAGATGGGATCATTCTCTCTGATGAAGAGCGGGGGAGATTATAGATGAGTTTAATAGAAAATCTCAAAATGGCCTTAGGCTCAGTTCTAGCTCATAAATTGCGTTCTATTTTAACGATGTTAGGTATCATTATTGGTGTTGCGTCGGTTATTCTTGTTGTGGCCATAGGACAAGGTGGAGAACAATTATTGAAAACATCGATCACAGGTCCAGGAAATACAATAGAAGTTTATTATGAACCAAGTGAAGAAGAACTGTTATCAAATCCAAATGCCTACATGAATGCAGCTTTTAGCCAAGATGATGTCAATAAATTAAGTGAGATCCCTGAAGTGAAAAAGGTAGTTGCATCTTCAACAGAATATTATCAAACAAGATTCCGGGAAGAAACGGCTGATACTAGTGTTTATGGTGTCAATCAGGCTTATATGGAAGTGAATAAACTAACCGTTCAATCTGGAAGAAACCTTTTGGAAAGTGATTATATTGGAGGAGCAAGAGTAGGGATCATAAGTGCAGAACTTAGTACAGAATTGTTCGATGATAAGTCTGCTTTAGGAGAAGTCATTTGGGTTAAAGGTCAGCCAATTGAAATTGTAGGCGTCTTAGATAAACCTACTGGCCTATTTGCGTTTGGGGCTATGGAAGTATATATCCCATGGAATACTTTTCGAAATTCTTTTGGTCATAATGATTACAACCAAATAACGTTACAAGCAATTAATGCGGATGTAATGAAAGAAGTTGGCGAGAAAGCAACAACGCTTTTAAATACAGCCCACAATACTGAAGAGTCATATAAAGTGTTTAATATGGAAGAAATGGCAGAAGGAATTGGCCAAATTACAACCATTATGACATTAATTATCGGTTCCATCGCAGGGATTTCACTAGTTGTTGGGGGAATAGGTGTAATGAATATTATGCTTGTTTCGGTAACAGAAAGGACAAGAGAAATTGGTATTCGCAAAGCATTAGGAGCAACAAAGCGTCAAATTCTAACGCAATTTTTAATTGAATCTGTGACCCTTACCCTTATTGGAGGAATTTTAGGCATTATTTTAGGTGCTGTGGCAGCGAATATCGTATCGATCTTCGCTGGATGGCCACCACTAATTTCATGGGAAGTTGTCGGCGGAGGATTACTATTCTCGATGGTAATAGGAATTGTGTTTGGCATGCTTCCTGCAAACAAAGCTGCCCGATTAAGTCCGATTGAATCTTTACGATATGAATAATGAACAAAAGCGTAAGCGCCTCGCTTTAGTTCCGACAAGCATAAGCCACAAATGAATAGAAGTCGTTCTTTGTCTTCAATTCATTTGCGGCTACAAATTAAAGATAGTCTAAAAACGCAACGGCAATCATCACGCCTGTACTTCGGAGCTGGATTCTAAAGCGCTTATCTCTACTGTTCAAGAATTTAATGAGTTTTTAAACGATCAAAAACCCTTACTTATAAATCACATTTGGTTTTAAGTGAGGGTTTTTGTTGTGGAATTTTAATAGTAGTTAATAAACTTATTTCAATATAAAGAATATTTTGTCTATTTTGTTATATGATTGTTTATGATTGATATGAAATTACTTAAATGCAAAAAATGATAGTTTTCGATAATTTATGATTGATTTTGACCGTAAGTGACAGTATAATAAATTGTAAGTAAGTGATGTATTCGCTTACAATGGGTTAGAGAGTGCTTATATTTGGTAACCCTGATCATCACTGTTTAATAATAGATTTACATTAAGAAAGGCACTAGAACATTATGGATGAATGAAAAAGTACATTATCCATAAAAAATATAGCAATAAAGGTAGTGAATTCATGATTTATACTGTTACGTTAAATCCATCAGTAGATTACATTGTTAGACTAGATCAACTTGAATTAGGATCTTTGAACAGAATGTCTGAAGATTCTAAGTTTCCTGGTGGCAAAGGAATTAATGTTTCAAGAGTAATGAAACGACTAGGTGTTGAATCGAAAGCAACAGGGTTTTTAGGTGGTTTTACCGGTGCTTTTATTGAAGACTTTTTAACTACTGAAAATATCCATCATCGATTTATTAAAGTATCAGGTGATACACGGATTAACATAAAATTAAAAACAGATGTTGAAACAGAAATTAATGGCTTAGGTCCAAGTGTTTCTGATGAGCAATTAGAACAGTTTTTGCAACAATTTGAACTAATGAATCATGATGATATCGTCTTAATAGCGGGTAGTATCCC
>DASQMK010000492.1:0-10406 GCA_035645575.1 Metabacillus sp. | reverse complement strand
TTAATAACTATATCTAACTAAATACAACAAAACCTTCCAATTTCAGTATAGAAGGAAGGTTATTTGGCGTGAGCAATTTTAGTATATCATGATGTTATTAATCTTTTTATTGAAAAATGTTGACAAACTATTAGCTGGTTTGGTTGAATAAGAATATTTATTGATATTCATTTAACTGAATGGATTTGTAATTAGTTTTAGAGTAGTTGAACAATGCAACTTCATTATTCGATAACCACTTTAGTTCCCCTAAATGACGTCCGAATATTAATTCATCTGGCTTCTCAGATGCTATTCTTTTTCGGGTTATCTCTTGTCCATTCTTATCCTTGACTATCAAATATATATCACAGAAATATAAACCGTGTTCTATTAAAACTTCTGCTTTATAGTTTCGATTTTGACTACTCTTTGGTTTTTTCCAAACATAATTAGTGTTGTAACCAGATTCTTTTACACAGTTATAAGCATCATCGAATGGAGAGGGGTCCCAGTTATTCAGTTCAACTACTTTATCAATACCTTGCTTCAACGTATCAAGTATTACTACTTTTTTCTCTTCGTTATCTAATTTCAAAAATCTACTTACATCATAGAGAATTTCTATATCGCAAAAACCACCTTCAACGATTAAATTTGACTTTGGAAATTCCTTCACACAGAAGACATTAATTTGTTTAATATCGGTTGTATGAAACTTTGAAAAACATCTCTCGTAAAGAGATGTTACACATCTTGATTGAAACGACAAATTTTTATGTACCTCTGTTATTCCCTGCTCCTCTTTTGCGTATAAAAGAAAATGTCTTAAAATCATTCGTCATCACCCAATGATAATTTCTATACAAAGTATCCTTACTCCTTCTTACCCTTTCAATCTTTGAAAACTATGAGAATACTGCAATTTTACGTGCGATAGATTCTGTAAAACGAGATGCTACTTTCGGAACAGCCCATTTAATAATTGGTGTTAACACCGCACCAGATAATCCACCTGCATGGACTTCCACGGTACAAGTCATTGTTGTTTTACCATTAACATCTTCTGCGGTAAAGTGACCGCTTCCTGTAAAATTATCTGATAAACCTTTTAGTTCAAACTTAATATTTGAAGGTTCATTCCATTCGGTAATATCTACCTGCGCTTGTATTGTTTTTTTAATACCTTTCACACTACCTTCAAATGTCCAAATAGATTGCTTGTCATTTATGATTTCATGTTCTTTATAGGCTGGTACTGTCGTTGCCCATTTTTCAAGATCACTGACATAATCCCAAACTGCTTGTACATCTACTGGAATTTCTACTATATGTGTTCCCGTCGCCATTATGATTCCCACTTTCACTACGCATGATTTGTAAATTTACATTTCTACAAAATATAATTATTACATAAAAGACATAAACTTACATCACTAGACATAAATAGAACCTAACTGCTCTTTGGGTTGACCCCGTCAACTAAACTGTTTGCCCCCTACTTCTAGAAACATTATTGAGGCTGGTTGCGACTAAGATATCAGAAGAAGAAAATGTCTGTATTTTTAACAAAAAAATAATTAAATACAATATAAATTTTATATTAAATTCTTTAGCCCCTTGTTCTAATTAAAGGGGTTTTATTTTTCACCACTTAATACTTCATCACAATAAATATTTTCAGCCATAATTCCCCTTCATAATATAATGTTCTGACACCCTATTATGCCTTTGTTACATATACTTCTTCATTAGAACAATAAGAAAGAGATTATTCTTCTTGAATAATCTCTTTCTTATTGTTCAATAAACATCCATTAAAATTTCAATTGAGATACAAAAAACACTTGTAACAATATACTAAACATTATGGCAAAAATTTTTATCCAGAGATAATTTTTCTTTGATAAAACTGTTTGAGACTTTTCGATATATCCAACAACAACAACCAAACCAAAAGCACCTATAAATGGCTTGAAATAATTTAATTTTTCACTACTCCAACTTGTGTCAATAAAACTATAAAAGAACAGAAGAAGAAAAGTATAAGTTCCAATTACGAATATAACCTCTTTTATCTTTTCAAATTTCATATCATACCTACTTTTCTATTTTTCTTTAAATTATATCTATAATAGTTTTAATAATTATCCCCGACTGACTTAAGATACTCTATCTCTAACTATAGATCGCTTTTATAACATCCACTCATTCTTTCAGAAAATTCTTCATCAGTTAACATTTCATTTACCCAAGCATATTGCCATTTCTTGCGTCTTTTGTTTAGTAGTTCTAATTCTTGTTCAAGATCATTTATTTTTTGAATAGCAGGGGTCTCTTTCTCTAATGAAGAAATATCCTTTAATATGTCAGGTTCAATAGTAATATTTTCAAGATGTTTTAAGAAGAGTTTCTCTATAAATCTTTCAGACATGTATTTCTGATCACAAAATCCCAGTGATCTTTTTGAGCAAATGTAAGATCGTGTTACATACTTTTTATTACCACGTGTCATTCCACCATATGATCCAAATAGAGGAGAACCACAACGAGCACATTTTGCAACCTCGGAAAAAATGAATCTGCTAGTTGCAGCACGAGGGTGGACAACAGATTTACCTTCTTTTATCTTTTGAACTTTATATGAAATCGATAAAAAGAACGATACACTTCAAATTAATAAGGAAGAGGCTAAAATTGTTCGAAAAATTTACGATCTCTATTTGTCAGGTAAAAGCATGAAGAAGATAGCATCTGAACTAAACCTAATGAATATCAAAACGAAACTGACCACTACCACATCCCAAGTCTAATACTGTCTTCCCATTAAGGCTTGAGATAGCTGATTTAATTGCTGGCTGTTCAACAAAATCGTAATAGGTTACTCCTGTCTTTCGCAAAGAGGTATAACTTCTGAAGAAAATATCATTATCATAAATATTTTGTTTCATTCGAATCTCCCCGACTATCAAAAAAAATTAGCACTCTTCTTCAGCTAACCTGCCCCTATAATTAAATAAGAAAATGCGATACCACTTTATTGAAGTAAAGCACCTAGTTAGTTTAATATTTCCTTTGGAACATCCCATTTAAAATAATGCTTTGAATATTGTCTTGTCTCAATAGTGATGGCTTCTTTGTTTTTTTCAAATACAAGACCAGAACCCATCTGCTCCTTAAATTTCCAGCCTTCCATTTTCATAAATTCCATAGCCATGCCTAAAGGATACTTTTTCTCATATTCGGACACATATCTTATTTCGTTCGACGTTTCTAACACTTCTTCATATCCACTATTGGATAACTCATATTTGCCTATTGCAATTAAATACGGAATAGGATTCCCTTCTTGAGTTAAAGCACTTCCAAACCTTAATCCAATAAAATCAAAAAATAATAAGAAGAATAACAACACTACAATTAAAACTTTTTTCATATTTCCCACCTCTCATAATATCTAATTTTATACTAAAACTCCATTTCCTTTCTTGAACTCTACTGCACCGATAGTCGAATAAGAAAAATGCTCTACTCCTTGTTGAAGTAAAGCACCCATTCGTCATAGAAAAAAGCGATTATTCTTCTTGAACAATCGCACCTGTTTGTTTAATAACCTTCTTTATAAGTACCAGTCAATATAAGTTTTTTTATCGCATATTAATGCTTCCCAATTCATTAACTGAATAATTTGGTTAATGTTTTCATCTTTCGCAAGGAACAATGTGATAAAAGAGTCAAACACGCTCAAAAAAGCGAAATCCATATTTTCATCTATCAAAATTAACTCATTTGGTGATAAATCGCATATCTCTAGTGAAGTATTATCATTTATTTTCAATAATCCAGTATTATCGATAACAGGTGCGGAGAAATATAAATGATTTGCCCCTTTAGAACTAAGAAATTTCAGTATATCACTAATCAAAAATACTGATGTGCTATCTTCAGTTGGGTAATAAAGGTCAGGTTTTAATTTTGAATTTAGTTTATCTGCTAAATCCTCCCGAGCATATTTTTCTCTTAATGCATCAATGGAGGTTTTAAGTGCTATCGCCAATTCTTTGTGAGTTGTTAAATCACAATCATTTATCATCTTACTCCATTTTACAGGCATTCCAAGCTTCAATATCTCTTCGTCACTTGGATATATGTATTGATATGGATTTTTCCGCTTTGTTTGTTCCCATCCCAAGGGCATTTGGACAAAGGGGTGGAGTAATATTGCTGCTGATTTAAAATTTTGGGGTAATTGTTTTAATATAGGGAACTTATCATTTAACCATATGTAATCTAGCATCTGCACACTCCTTTAAACCTTTTTTGAATGTATATGCCTATTTGACGTTTGGTTATTCAACTAACCTGCATACGTTAGCTGAAGAACGAATTAAAAAAATGAGCTGCCAAAACAACTCATAACGATTTTCAACTCTAGCAATCCTATAGTTGAAGAAGCATATACTACAAAATTGTTCTTATATCATTTTTATAAATGTCCATTTTGTATGCTGTAAACTTTAATGATTGATTTTTTCCATTGATTTTAAGACCAATATTTATTGATAAAGGCAATTGAATTTTTTTAACTACTTCTTCTAAGGCATAGTATTCATCTTCTCTTTTGTTATAAAAAACAACTGAACTAATAAATACTTCATCATCTTCAATATCAAGACTGCACATCATTGGAAACTTTTCATCATCATTTGTTGATAATTCCCCTGATACTATTGAACCATTTAGTTCTTCTGTGAAATTTTTTGTTTCTGATGGTCTTACCCAAGTTTCGTCTTGTCCTTCATTTTCCTCTTTATCTATTGCCCATTCCCATATCGGACTTTCATTAAAGTCTTCTAAGGTTAATTCATCGACAGGTTTGCTTATACTCATAATTACTATCCCCTTTATTGTCTGTATAACGGATAAATTCTATATGGCAACAAATAAATCCTTCTTGAACTAAACTGCCCTGTTCGTATTATAAGGTTAACCAGAATGCTAAATATTTCTGGTTGACCTTATTTATTTTGGTCTTATTATATCAGTAGCCAGGGTAGAACGTAACTGCCCGTGGGGCTTTGACCCCGTCAGCTAAACGGTTCGCCCCCTACTTGTAGAAACATGAATAAAGTACCAACTAAAATCATTTGGGTGTGCGTGGGTTGACTGTTTCGTTCATATCAGTTCAAAAAGGTCATTGCTTTTTAAATTCACATAGAAAACGTTCTACACCTGGATATTTTTCACCAAGACTTGTTATCTCGAAACCAAAATACCGATAGAAATCTACTGCATTATTATCCGTCTCAGCAGAAATTAATGGATATTGTTTAGTAATATAATTAATCATTTTACTACCAATACCCTGTCCTCTTTGAACTGAAGATACTGCAATATGTTTAATTTCGCACTCAATTAAACTAATAATTTCAATACCTACACATCCAACAATTTCCCCTTCAAGTTCAAAACTATATAATTTTCGGTTTAATGATTTCAAATATTTTTCATATTCTTGATCAACTTTAAAATCTGAGGTGGCAAAGGAGAGAAGTTTCCGTATTGATGGATGAATTGTTTTCGAATTAACTTCTTTCATAATCATCACCTTTTGCATAGTCAGATTCCTTATAATTATCCAATTTTATACTTCTACTCTTGTGCTTGATTGTTGAAGATCACTATAAATTAAAGCACCATTTGTTTAAATACATTAAATAACAATCTGCTGAGCTGACCTTTAGAATTGATATAAAGAATTCAGCAATAATACAATTATTTTCTAGCTTTTATAACTATAAAGGATGGTCTCCTTTTCTCGTTCACTAATTTTGGCATTTTTTCTAAGCCAATTGGAATAGCTTGTGGTTCTATTATTTTTTCTAATATAAGCCCACTACTAATAAGCGTATTAATTAAAGTTGAAATGGTTCTATGGTATTTAATCACACCATCAATATACCAATGTTGCTCTCTTTTTCCTTCTTCCTGATAATTATCTAATCCCCAATGTAATTTGTTCCCTTCCTCATCTTTAATCCATTTATTCATTTCTTTTCGAGCTGTAACAATTGGATGTTCTGTTGAGAAAATAAACTCACCGTTTGTATCTAATAAGCTCACAACTTTATCAATTAGTCCAGTGTAATCTTCAATATAATGAGCCATAAGAGAGCTTATTATTATATCAAATTTCTGATTTTCAACATTCAAGTCTTCTATAGGTGAACATATGTATTCAATTTTATCGTGTTTGTTTTCATTTTTAGCCTGTTCAATCATATTCATTGAAATGTCTACGGCTGTAACCTTTAACGCACCTTTATCTATACAGTATTTCGAAAACTGACCATTTCCACATCCCAAGTCCAATACAGTCTTTCCATTAAGGCTTGAGATAGCTGATTTAATTGCTGGCTGTTCAACAAAATCGTTATAGGTTACTCCTGTCTTTCGCAAAGAGGTATAACTTTTGAAGAAAATTTCATTATCATAAATATTTTGTTTCATTCAATCTCCCCCGACTATCTAAAATAATTGCTACTTCTCTTAAGCTAACCTACCCCTTTTATGAAACAAGAAAAGCTGCCTGGTTTGGTAGCTGATCTTGACTATAAGCACCCACTAGATAAACAAGGAAGTTAATTTAATTCATATTCTTCAAGGATAAACTCTTCAATTAACTCAATATTTTTCTTATTTTTGGCATATTTAATTATTCGTTCTTTTATATTTGGGTAAAGGACAAGATCATTTAATTCAGTTAGTTTTATCCATTTAATATAAGTTTGATTTGGATCGGGGTTATTTGGTAGCTTTGGAATAAATCCATCTTTTATCTTACATTCAAACATTAACTGTAAACAGTGTGTTTCTCCATATTTTTTTGAATTTAAGTGTGGTACATACTCATATACAAAGGCTAAATAAAGGACCAACTTCTACATCAACTGATGCTTCCTCCATTGCTTCTCTTCGAACTGCTTCAACAACAGATTCATTAAGTTCAACTCCTCCTGCTGGCAAGTTATAATGCAGCCCATTTTCGTCTTTAAATTCAACTAAAAGAATCGAATCGTTTTCTATAATGAGTGCACACGCTCTTACTCTAATATGATTAGCCACTAAAAACCCCTTCACCTTTTTAAATATTTATAATTGATTATATATTAGTTTTGGAATTTTTTGTTATTGAAAATTCGTGCCCTCTTTAAGTGAAACGCTACAATATCCATATTCCCTTCCTAATGGATCTTCTCCAATCTGGCCCTATAAATGAAAACGAGCGACATCCTTATTCAAGAATGGCGCTTGTTTGTGGAAGATCACTCCTTCACTATTTTTGCGAAAAGCGCATTAAATAAATGTTTTTTGTTGAACAAAAATCCTTGATATTACTTCCATAAAATTCCGTAATTTACCTATGATATATATATCAAATACATATTTAAAGGGTGAAAAAAACGCCTCAAAAATCAACTGAAAATGCACTAGATAAAGAGTGGGAAGAATTGATCTTCTCACATAGAATATTTCACTCTATTCATAATTTATAGTGTAAGACATTCCATTAGTAAGGGAGGAATATTGATGGGCCGAAGAAGTGTATATGGTTCTGACAGTAACGGTTTTGGTGGAAACAAAGGTAATGTTGCTGGGGCTTTTGATAATGGTGGTAATGATGTAGAAACAATTATTGAACCAACAGAAAATATTGTAAACACTACGACAAACAGACGAACTGTAAGACGTGTTTACCTGACTCATATTGAAAATGTAAATAGAAATTGTAACGATTGTTAAAATATTAAGTAAGTATTCGCTTTTGCAGTCCTTTTGACGAGGGCTGTTTTTTTATTTGTTCTAAGATCTGAAAACGAGAGATGAAAGAAATAGAATGTATGCTTTAACAAAATGCAAAGATGCAAATTAATTTAGAAAATGTAGACAATGTTGTTTAAAGTGTAGGGAGGGTTGGGTAAAGGGATGTTTGTAAAAGAGGGTTTTCTCCTACAACTGTCTACTCTTCCCCAGTAGTTCCTAAGCTTTTCCTCTATGTTTTCTTCTCTCCTTCTATACAAATATGATAAGAAGAATAAGTTGTTACGGTATGAGTAATACTTAAATTAGGAAAATATCATATTAGGAGGAGATCCTCAATGAGTACAAAACATACTGTAGGTTTATCATCAACAGAAATTGCAGGATTATGGGCTACTTACATAAACGATAGCTTAGCTATCTGTCTCTCCAAACACTTTCTGCAACAGTCGAATAATGAAGATGTTAAACCCATAATTAAATTAACATTAGATATATCACAAGAACATATTGAGGAAATCAAGAATATTTTTGAAAAGGAGAATTTCCCTTTTCCCAAGGGATTTTCTAATGAAGACATTGATCTTTCAGCACCACCTTTGTTTTTCGATTTATTTCCTGTAAGCTACGCTTACGGGATGAGTCGTATGGGCATGACCACATACAGTATGTTGATTTCTAATGTAGCCCGCGAAGATATTCGATCTTTCTTCTCTAAGTGTTTAACTTCCACATTGGATCTTTATAATACAACAGTAAATCTAATGCTTTCTAAAGGAATATACGACCGTCCAACAATGATCCCTTATCCTGATAAAGTTGAATTTGTTAAAAATAGAGAAACATTTTTATCTAAGTGGTTTGAAAAAAAACGCCCTCTAAATGTTCTTGAACTATCCGAAATATTTTTTAACATTGAAAGGAACTATTTTGCTTTAGTCTTACTCACTGGATTTATTCAAGTTGTGAAAGATGAACAAATAAAAAAATTCTTGACAAAAGGAAAAGAATTAGCTCAAAAACAAATTCATTTCTTAAACCAAACTCTATTCAAGGAAGATCTGCTTGGCACTATAATGACTAACTCAGAAGTGTCAACTTCAACTGTATCTCCTTTTTCAGAAAAACTCATCATGAACCTTGTTTCTATACTCAATACGCAAGGAATAACCTATATTGGTCATGCATTAGCTACATCAGCACGAATAGACCTTGCTACTGAATATTCAAAACTAATTCCTGAAATATTGGAGTATGGAAAGGAAGGCACCGACATTTTAATAGAAAGAGGATGGATGGAAGAACCACCACACGCTCCGAATAGGAAGGAGTTGGCTGAAAGTTAGGTTTAAAACAAGGGATCTTAAAGATCTCTTGTTTAATTTTTATGAGGTAAAATTCCCTTCCCGTCTTCTCAATCTCTTTACACGAATGAAAAAGCACCTTCTTATTCAAGAACAGCCCTTATATTGTTGAGAATCAAAAACACAATATTATTTAAACAAACGCACTATATAATTAAATAAGCTAAAAAGGCAGTCACTTATGACCGCCAATTACCCATACATTTACTTTATAATTAAGTGCTAACTCATTACCAGGTAATCCTCTTATACCCCAGTTATGCTTTGGTGTTTCAAAAATTGTAATCTCAACATCTTGGGATAAGATATTCAACTCACTATTTATTCGCTCAAATAATAACTTAATTAAATGTTTTCTAGATCCTACCGTTCGACCTTCGAACATACTAACCTAAATTACGGTATAAGCTTCGGTTCTTCCACTTGCATAATAAAAATCTTCTTTGTCCATAGGAAAAAAACGATGAAATCTTTTATCCGAAGGAAATTCAAGTGCTTCCACCATACAAGAGTGAATAACATCTGGTTGTCGACTCTTTAATTTAGGCGAAATTATCTTCAATAAGCAGAGAGTTAAAATTGTTATTGGAACTTTTTTGAAGGACAAAAAAACTAAGGTACCCTAGTATGGTTGCCTTAGTTTTTCTTCTTATGACTTTTAAGTTAATTCAAATTATTACTTTTCTTTCACCAATTTTCTTAAGTGCTCAAGTTCCTCTACCAGTGAGGTAATCATTTTATCACTTTTTTCTAACTCTGTATGCAATGCTTTAATTGTCTCTTCTTCCCATTCAAAAGGATTGCCATTTTTGGGGGTAATGGGCAAGTCTTGATAAATATCGTCTTCTTCCATTTCGTTTGGCTCAAAGTAAATTGCAACTTCACACTCAGAGTGACCTAACGCAATTCTTTTTCGTAAACTTACCTTTCCGTAGCCAAAACGTCTGGCAGTAATCCCGCCAAATACACTCGAGGTCAAATTACAAAGATGTGGTGCGTCTTGGACAGTTTCCCCAAAAGGACAACCAGTTGCATTTACAACAACATGGTCAAGATGTACTTCAGATATAGTGAAGTGACCACCTATCGAATTTTTTAGATCAACAATTACTTCCGCATATTGATCAGGTGTCCAATTTAATTCTTTGCTGTCATCATAAAAAGTCTCTATCCATTCTCCAGTACGGATACCAATTTGTCGAATGTATTCTTGTGCACTTTCTCCTATTGTTTTTGAATGTA
>DASQMK010000491.1:0-4193 GCA_035645575.1 Metabacillus sp. | reverse complement strand
TGGTGCCAGATCTCCTAAAATTCCACCGTCACGAAGGGTTACATCATTTTCAGTCACAATAACTGGTACTGGATTTGTTGTATGAGCTGTCATTGGCTCGCCTTCTAACGTTATCACTTCATCTGAGTTACCATGGTCAGCTGTGATGATTGCTTTACCGCCTTTTGCGATAATCGCATCAACGATTTTACCTAGGCACTCATCCACTGTTTCGATTGCTTTGATTGTTGGTTCGAGCATTCCGGAGTGCCCAACCATATCAGGGTTAGCGAAGTTCAAAATAATGGCATCAAATTTATCAGCCGCAATTTCACCAAGTAACGCGTCCGTTACTTCGTAAGCACTCATTTCAGGCTTTAAGTCATAAGTTGCCACTTTTGGTGAATCAATTAAGATTCTTTCTTCACCTGGAAACTTCTCTTCACGTCCGCCACTCATAAAGAATGTAACATGAGGATATTTTTCCGTTTCCGCAATACGAAGCTGTGTTAGGTTGTTTTGTGATAATACTTCACCGAGCGTATTATCAAGGTTTGTTGGCTTGAATGCCACATATCCATCAACTGTTTCACTGAAGTGTGTTAAGCACACAAAGTGTAAGTGATGAGGATGTTTTTCACCACGATCAAATGAACGGAAGTCTTCATTTGTGAACGTGTTTGAAATTTGAATTGCACGGTCAGGGCGGAAATTGTAGAAAATCACCGCATCATTGTCTTGAATTGTTGCTACAGGTGAACCGTCTTCTTTTGTCATAACAGATGGAATCACGAATTCGTCAAAAATTCCATTGTTATAAGAATCCTCGATTAGCTCATCAGGAGTGCTGTAAGTAGGACCTTCACCGTAAACCATAGCACGGTAAGATTTTTCTACACGATCCCAACGCTTATCGCGGTCCATTGAGTAGTAGCGTCCAGATAATGTCGCAATTTCCCCGACACCGTATTCTTTGATTTTTTCTTGAAGTTCATCCAAGTAAACTTTTGCCGTTTTAGGACCAACATCACGACCATCTAAGAAGCCGTGAATATACACTTTTTCAACACCTTCCTTAGCTGCAAGCTGAAGAAGTGCGTATAAGTGATGAATATGGCTATGAACTCCACCATCAGATAACAGACCGAAAAGGTGAAGACTTGTGCCATTTTTCTTTACATGATTAATTGCTTCAGTGAAAGTTTCATTTTTTGCAAATTCACCTTCACGGATCGCAACATTTACACGAGTTAAGCTTTGATACACAATGCGTCCCGCACCAATATTTAAGTGACCAACCTCAGAGTTTCCCATTTGCCCTTCAGGTAGACCAACAGCTTCACCTGAAGCTGTTAGCTGAGCGTGTGGGTACTGATTCCAATAGCGGTCAAAGTTTGGCTTTTTTGCTTGTGCAACAGCATTCCCTTGTGTTTCTTGGCGGCATGCAAATCCGTCAAGAATAATTAGTGCAACTGGTGCTTTACTCATTTTTACTACCCTCCAAAAGTTGAAGGAAAGATTGTGCTTCTAAGCTAGCTCCGCCAACTAATGCACCATCGATATCTGGTTGTGCCATATATTCTTTGATGTTAGCTGGTTTTACGCTGCCGCCGTATTGAATACGAACTGCTTGTGCTACGTCAGAAGAAAATTGCTCAGCAATCACTTGACGGATGTGAGCACAAACTTCGTTTGCATCTTCAGCAGAAGAAGATTTTCCAGTTCCGATTGCCCAAATTGGCTCATATGCAATAACTGTTTGTTTTACTTGATCTTCTGTTAAGCCTTGTAAAGCTTTCTTTACTTGGTCTCCTACTAGATCATTTGTTTTTCCTGCTTCACGCTCTTCTAATGTTTCCCCACAGCAAACGATAGGAGTTAAACCGTGTTGGAATGCAGCTAACGTCTTTTTGTTAACTGTTTCATCAGTTTCAGCAAACATTTCTCTGCGCTCAGAATGTCCTAAGATTACGTAGCTAACACCTAAATCTTTAAGTGCTACTGGGCTGATTTCACCAGTAAAAGCTCCGTTTTCTTCAAAGTGCATGTTTTGTGCACCTACTTTTAAGTCACTGCCTTCAGTTAATCCTACAAGGCTTTCTAAAAATAGAGCTGGAGCACAAACAACTGAGTCCACATTTTCTGCGTTTGGTACTAGGCTTTTTACTTCTTCAACAAAGCTTCTAGCTTCAGAAGAAACTTTGTTCATTTTCCAGTTACCTGCGATAATTGGTTTTCTCATTTCCTACACCATCCTGTAATCAAGATTTCACAACTAAGTTGTTACTTCCAAGATTTAGTTTTTTCGACACGTCTCTTACTTAGTGTTCGTGTCTAGCTTCATCGCCTAGCGACTAGTGAACTTCACACTCCTCCTTACGATAAGTCAACATCGACGCTCGAGCTCTTCGTGTTTCCTTTATCTCATACGGATTGCTCCAGTTCATACGTCGCTACCAGGCGCTTACGCTTTTCTTATTTATCGTTTAATGCAACTACACCTGGAAGCTCTTTACCTTCCATAAATTCAAGAGATGCTCCACCACCAGTAGAAATATGGCTCATTTTGTCAGCCAAATCAAACTTTTCGACAGCAGCAGCTGAATCTCCTCCTCCGATAACGGAATATGTATCTTTAGCCTCAGCAAGTGCTTCTGCTACAGCTTTTGTACCACCTGCGAATGCATCTAATTCGAATACACCCATTGGTCCGTTCCAGATAACAAGCTTAGAGTTTTTGATAACGTCAGCATAGATTTCACGTGTTTTTGGACCTGCATCTAGACCTTCCCAATCACTTGGAATACTGTCGATTGATACGACTTGAGTGTTTGCATCGTTTGAGAAGTCGTCAGCGACAACAACATCAACAGGCATGTAGAAGTTAACACCTTTTTCTTTTGCTTGATCAAGGTATGATTTCGCTAAATCAATTTTGTCTTCTTCTAATAATGATTTACCTACGTCATGGCCTAAAGCTTTGATGAAAGTGTAAGCTAATCCACCACCGATGATTAAGTTGTCAACTTTATCAAGTAAGTTATCAATTACACCGATTTTATCTTTAACTTTCGCTCCGCCGATGATTGCTGTGAATGGACGGTCTGGATTAGATAATGCTTTACCTAATACTTCAAGCTCTTTTTCCATTAAGAAGCCTGCTACTGCTGGAAGATGTTTTGCAATCCCTTCAGTAGAAGCATGTGCACGGTGAGCAGCTCCGAAAGCATCGTTTACATAGACATCAGCTAGGTCAGCAAACTCTTTTGCTAATTCTGGATCATTTTTCTCTTCACCAGCGTAGAAGCGGACGTTTTCTAGTAAAAGTACTCCGCCTTCTTCTAATTTAGCAATTTCAGCTTTAACTGTTTCGCCATAAGCTTCATCTGTTTTTACAACGTTTTTACCAGAAAGCTCTTGAAGTTTTTCAGCTACAGCATTTAAGCGTAACTCTTCAACAACTTCGCCTTTCGGACGACCTAAGTGACTTGCAAGTACAACTTTCGCACCTTGTTCACTTAAGTATTGAATCGTTGGTAATGCCGCACGAATACGTGTGTCATCTGTAACTTGTCCATCCTTCATCGGAACGTTAAAATCAACGCGACAAAAGACGACTTTTCCTTTTACATCAATGTCTTTCACTGACTTCTTGTTCATGAAAAGCCCTCCCTTTTTATTAAAACTAGCTCATTGCACATCTTTCATTATATCCTGAGATCACTTGCTATCTCCAGCAATTTTGCGGGAGGTCAGGTATAGCAGAATGATATCCAGATAGATTTACTTGCCGCCAAGTACTTCCTTATTAGCGTATAGTGCAAAAAAATGGGGAAAGGGGATGATCCCCTTTCCCCATTGGTTTGTAGCTATATAGTTCGTTAACTCTTACGAATTAAAGACCTTTAGAAGCTAGGTAATCAGCAAGGTCTACTACACGGTTAGAGTAACCACTTTCGTTGTCATACCAAGAGATTACTTTTACCATTTGACCTTCCATTACCATTGTTGATAATGCATCGATTGTAGAAGAGTTCGTGTTACCATTGTAGTCACCAGATACTAATGGCTCTTCGCTGTATCCTAGGATACCTTTAAGATCGCCTTCAGCAGCTTCTTTTAATGCTGCGTTTACTTCGTCAACAGTTACTTCTTTTTCTAATTCAGCAACTAAGTCAACTAAAGAAACGTTTGGAGTTGGAACACGCATAGCG
>DASQMK010000490.1:0-1515 GCA_035645575.1 Metabacillus sp. | reverse complement strand
GAATTGGGAAAAAAACAGCAGAAGCGATCGTTGAGAAATTAGGAGAATCAGCTATTTCAAAAATTCTTCAAAACCCTTCGATACTAGATGATGTTCCCAAAATAAATAAAGAAAAAGCAAAACAATTAGTCGATGCTTTAGTTTCACATCAGGGTCTTGAACAGATTATGATTGCATTAAACCAATTTGGCTTTGGCCCGCAATTAGCCATGAAAATTTATCAAACTTATAAAGATGAAACATTAAAAATTGTCCAAGATAATCCTTATCAGCTTGTGCAAGATATAGAAGGCATAGGTTTTGTTAGGGCAGATGAACTCGGCCAACAGCTAGGTATATCTGGAAAAGACTCCGAAAGGATTAAAGCAGCATGCCACTACATTATTGAACATTTATGTTTACAAGAGGGCCATGTTTACTTAACACTGGAACAATTAATCGTAAAAGCAAAGGAATTGTTAGATCATTCGAAGCAAGCAACAATTCATGAGACAGATATTGCAACAGAAATTATTGCATTAGGTGAAGAGGGAAAGTTAATTGTAGAAGAAGAGCGAGTATATCTGCCGTCCCTTTATTTTGCAGAACATGGTTTAGTTAAAAACATTAAAAAGGTTTTAGAGCAAACCGAATATGATGAATTATTTCCTGAATCTGAGTATTTATTATCACTTGGTCAACTTGAAGAAAGAATGAAGGTTCAATATGCACCTTCTCAAAAGGATGCTATTCAAAAAGCATTAATGTCTCCAATGCTCCTCCTGACAGGAGGTCCAGGGACAGGAAAGACAACGGTTATAAAAGGGATTGTTGAGCTATATTCTGACTTACATGGGTGTTCTCTTGAGCCAAAAGATTATAAAAAGGAAGAACCATTTCCTGTATTGCTTGTAGCCCCAACAGGCCGTGCTGCTAAGCGTATGAGTGAAGCAACAGGTATGCCAGCAGTCACGATCCACAGATTGTTAAAATGGAATGGAGCTGACGGATTTGAACATGATGAAGACAATCCAATAGCAGGAAAACTGCTTATCATTGATGAGGTATCAATGGTGGATATATGGATAGCTAATCAATTATTCAAAGCGTTGCCGAAAGAAATACAAGTCATCATGGTAGGTGATGAGGATCAGCTTCCATCGGTTGGGCCTGGACAAGTATTACGCGATTTGTTGTCTTCAGCGATGATCCCAACTGTGCGTTTAACTGATATTTATCGCCAGGCTGAAGGGTCCTCTATTATTGAACTCGCCCATGAAATTAAATCGGGAAAACTGCCCCAAAATATTGCTAAACCAACCTCAGACCGATCATTTATTCGGTGTTCACAAGCACAAATGAAGGATGTTATCGAAAAGATCATTAAAAGTGCAATTAATAAGGGATATACTGCAAGGGATATTCAAGTTTTAGCTCCTATGTATAGAGGTCCTGCGGGAATTGACCAGCTAAATAAATTGCTTCAAGAATTGTTTAATCCAAAGACTCCTGGAAAAAGAGAAATGAAGTTTGGAG
>DASQMK010000489.1:0-3468 GCA_035645575.1 Metabacillus sp. | reverse complement strand
TAGTTTCAAAAATAGCTAATTGAGCTTCTTTGACTGAAAAAACACCTTTTTGCCTTAGTAGAGTATTAAGGGAATCCATATCGAGTTGTGTAGATCGAAGTGAATTTTCCATAATTTCTCCATCTTTAATGACAATTATTGGTTCGCCTAATGTGATTTTGCGTACTTTTTTGAATTTTATGTCAATAAATTCCATAATAAGAGTAAAAGCTGTCCATCCACATAATGCTAAAATACCGTTTCGAATACTTAGTATTGAGTTTACTGCAAGATTTGCAGCGATGGAACCTATTGCAATGGCAGAAACAAAATTAAAAAAAGTCATTTGGCTGATTTCCTTTCTTCCCATTATTCTTGTTAGGATAAATAAGACAACAAACGAAAGTGAAATTCTTAGCATAACTTCTGGAAATTCCATTTTCCCCCACCTTTCATATTTTCCTTTTATCTTATCCAATTCGATTTTATTTGAAAACATTTATAAGATCATAATTGAATAGCATTAAATGCTATTAAGTTAAGGGCATCCATTGCAGAATAAGGTGTTTCAACCATAACAAAGTATTTCCTGACAGTAGAAGTTAAAAAAGGAAAAATGTAGTAATAGGTAGAACTATAATTATAAAGAAGGAGATGAGGCTATGGATATGGATCGTTTATTTTTAATTGAAAAGATGCCTAACTTGAGCTTAGAATTTTCGAGATTAGTATCTATGATGAATTATGCCCGATTTACAACCTTGAAAGATGTTTCCGATTTATGTGTGGAGGAGCTAGATTTCTTACCTTACAATCATTCAAATTCGATTGGGATGCTTCTGTTACATATGGCTGCGGTAGAAGTAGCTTATCAGGTTCACACATTTGAGAATCGTGACCTTTCGGTTGATGAGCTAACCATTTGGGAACCAGCATTACAGCTTGGAGAATTGGGGAGAGAGAAAATAAAAAACTATCCTATAGAGTTTTACTTAGAGAAGTTGCATACTGTGCGTCAATATTCATTACAGAGATTTCAAACACTTCCTGATGAATGGCTATACACTACAACACCATTTTGGTATGACAAACCTGCTAATAATTATTTTAAATGGTTTCATGTATTTGAAGACGAAATCAGTCATCGCGGGCAAATACGTATTATTAAAAATTACTATAAAAGCAGACTAAATAAAGAGAAAATTGACAGCATATGAGCTGCCAAATTTCTTTTAAAGTCTAAAAGTAATAAGTTAATTATTTGAAAGCACCATTTCACGTCCTGTCCCCGGCGCTATATACGTTTAAAATTCACGTGTAGTACCAAAAAAATCCAAAATTATTAGGGAATTTAAATAAGTTTATAAAAAAGAAAGCAATTTAATATTGTATACGTTTTTTCTGCAGGAAATAAAAGTTTACAAAAAATAGTATTCCTTCTATTATTTATTAAGTAAATTATTACGGAGGTGAAGTAAACTCTATGTTAAGAAAATCTTTAAATTTATTTTTAATGGCAACGTTAACCATATCATTAGGGGCTTGTTCCTCTGATGAAGCTAGTAGCGACACAACAAATTCTTCAACTGATCAAGCTGTACAGGATGAATCATCAGGAAATCAAGAAGTACATTGGTCTTATGAAGGTGAAACAGGTCCTGAACATTGGGCGGAGTTGGATTCAGCAAACGCATTATGTATCAATGGAACAGAGCAATCACCTATCAACATTGATTCTGCAAAAACGTTAAAGGAAGAAAATGTAAAAAAAGTGCAAATAAACTATGAATCCTCGACATTTGTTTCTATTATGAACAATGGTCATACTGTACAAGCAAATCTATTAGACGAAAATAATAGGATTATTTTAGATGGAACGGAGTATAAGCTTAGCCAATTCCATTTCCATACCCCAAGTGAACATCAGTTTGATGGTGAAAATTACAATATGGAGTTGCATCTTGTACATACAGACAAGGATGGGAATATTGCTGTACTTGGACTAATGATTAAAGAAGGTTCAGAAAACAAGGATTTAGCTTCGATCTGGAATGTCATACCTGAAGAAGAGACTGATGCGGATGTACCAGTAAATGATCCAATCAATCTAAATAATTTTTTACCTGAAGATCAGTCTGCTTATTATTATGATGGCTCTTTAACAACACCACCTTGTACAGAATCAGTTAAATGGACTGTATTTAAAGAGCCAATTGAAATGTCTAAACAACAAATTGAGATTTTTCAAAATATCTTTCATGATAATCACCGGACAGTACAGACTTTGAACGGACGAGAGGTTAAAAGCTACTAATTGGATGAATGAAAAAACTCTAGTAAAAATCATAATTTTGTGATGTTCTTCAAATTCGGGCATCGATATAACTCATCAACCAAAAGGCGTGAACTATTCTAGTCACGCCTTTTTCCAAAATATAAAATACAATTATTTTAAAGGTAGTTCAGCTATCACATCTGTCCCATCTAAAACAATGATTTTCGCATTAAGAGCTTCTTTTTTTAATAAATTTATGTCTGTTGAATCCTTGTAGAAATATGTAGAATGGAACTCTGCTGTTTCATTAGCTTGAATGATCCCTGATCCACCAAAACCTGAAATCTCCATTTTTTTAAATTTGGTATCCTCCATCATTTTCATGAGTTTTTCTAATTCTTTATTAGGGATAACGACAACTTCCAAACCACCATGATGATAACCTGGATAATCAAATTCTCCTCCAACTGTTTTTCGGCCGATGTTTTTTATCTTAAAATCGTAAGTAATGGTCTGTTGTGATTAGTTTATTGTTGTGTGTACTTCTTCTAATTGAAGATCTTCTTGATGTTTAAAACCTGTCAATAAAAAGAAAGGTGCTACTACTAAAATGGAAAATCTTTGCAAGTCAGTTCACTCCGCATCAAATTGTTTGATGTTAATATCCCGCATATTAAGTACATGTTATTCCAATTCTATGAAACTTTTCAAAAATGATCAGGATAGTTTAAAGAAGGTCATTAATTATTCAAACTAGAAATATATATCTATCTAATAGATTATTAAGGAGGTAATTAGTGAGCTATATATCTGAGCTAAGAAAATTTATCGGTAATCAGCCTGTTATTAGTGTTGGTGCAACAATTCTTGTCATAAATGAGAAAAAGGAAGTTCTTTTCCAACTTCGTTCAGATACTTTGGATTGGGGACTACCGGGTGGTTCAATGGAATTAAGGGAAACATTGGAAGAAGCTGCTGCTCGTGAATTAAAAGAAGAAACAGGACTTGAAGCAGAGAGCTTTGAATTAATAGATGTATTTTCAGTCCCCGATATTATTTTCGTTATCCAAATGGAGATGAAACATATAGTGTCATTAATCTATACCGTGCAATGGATGTGAGTGGGCAACTTGAGATGAATGATGGAGAGAGTATAAGTCTTGAGTATTTCAGTAAAAACACTCTACCAAAGAAACTTGAAAAAAGGGCAAAAT
>DASQMK010000488.1:0-5371 GCA_035645575.1 Metabacillus sp. | reverse complement strand
AAGCAACAATTATTCCATTCTTCTCGGTAATTTGAATTGCCTGTTTCAAAAGCTCAGGATAATCCTTTCCTGCACTAAAGGTATGCTTTTTAGATCGTGCAAAGCTAGGAGGATCCAAAATGACCATATCGAATGTAAGATTCTTTTTAACCGCATACTTAAAATAATGAAATACATCTTCAACAATAATGCTATGTGCTTCATAGTCAAGTTGATTAACACTAAATTGCTCAATTGTTTTTGCTTTGCTTCGATTTGCAAGATCAACACTTGTTGTTTTAGTCGCTCCTCCGAGTGCTGCCGCAACAGAAAACGCTCCTGTATAAGAAAATGTATTTAACACATTTCTTCCTTTTGCATATTTATCACGGATTGTTTTTCTAACATCTCTCTGATCTAGAAAAACACCCACCATTGCCCCATCATTTAGGTAAACGGCAAATCGAATTCCATTTTCCTTTACAATAAGAGGAAAATTAGCCCGCTCTCCTGTCACAAAGTCGTCATCCTCAATATACGTACCCTTTGCATCAAATCTTTTCTTTTCATAAATTCCTTTATAATCAACTGCTTTGCTTAGTGAGTGAATAATTTCTTCCTTAAAAGAATAGATCCCTTCACTATACCAGGTTAAAACATAATAACCATCTTCATAGCAATCAATTGTTAATCCGCCAATTCCGTCTCCTTCTCCATTAAAAACACGAAAAGCAGTTGTATCATGATCCTCATAAAAAGACCGGCGAGCTTCAATTGCCACTTTAAGCTTTTGGTCAAAAAAGGACTGATCAATGACTTCTTTTTGGTTATGAGTAAGAATCCAACCTCTTCCTTTATTTTGTTTTCCGTAATATCCCTTAGCAATAAATTGATTCTTTTCATCAAAAAGATCAATGATCGTTCCCTCTTGTTTTAATCCTTCACTATTTTTGATCGCCTCTTTATTGATAAGAGGATATCCTGATTTAAATTGCTTTACATAGTTTGGTTTTATCTGTACTCGAATTGGATTAGCCATTTTTTCACCTATACTTTATTTATTTCCGTCAAACGAATCTATTCTCCATCATACAGATTTTTTGTAAAAAAAGAAAACCCCTCTAGTAAAAAGAGGGGCTAACTTCTTTCTTATACCCACCACATTTGAGATGGTTGATCATTAATTAATACTGTTTTGAGGTTTGTGACTGCACGTTCGAAGCCTTCATCAATGGACATAATTGGATCTTCATGCTCGATGCTCACAACATAGTCATAGTTATATGTGCGAAGTGCACTCATTATATCATTCCATTCTGTTAAGCTGTGCCCACAGCCTACAGATCTAAATGTCCAAGCTCTTGTTTGAACTTCACCGTATGGCTGCATGTCTGTTAATCCATACATATTTACATTGTCTTGATCAATGTATGTATCTTTTGCATGGAAATGGTGAATAGCATTTGCTTTTCCTAGGATTTTGATGGCTGCAACTGGATCAATTCCTTGCCACCATAGATGACTTGGATCTAAGTTAGCGCCAATAGCTTCACATGTTGCCTCACGAAGTTTTAGTAATGTATATGGAGTGTGAACTAAAAATCCGCCATGTAATTCCAAACCAATTTTCACATTATGCTCCTCTGCATAAGCTCCAACTTCTTTCCAGTAAGGAATTAATTTTTCTTCCCATTGCCACTTTAATACATCGCCATATTCATTTGGCCATGGAGTTACAGGCCAGTTTGGATATTTCGCATCTTCACTGTCACCTGGTGTACCTGAGAATGTATTCACAACTGGTACATTCATTAATGATGCAAGTTTGATTGTTTTCATGATTGTTTCGTGATGGTCTTTTGCCATTTCTTTGTCTGGTGACAGCGGGTTTCCATGACAGCTGAATGCACTGATGATTAAGTCACGTTCCTGAATTTTCGCTAAGTATTCATTACGCTTTTCTTCACTTTCTAATAATGCATCTAGATCACAGTGCGTTCCTCCAGGATATCCGCCTGTTCCGATTTCTACTGCATGAAGACCTGATGCCTTCACATGATCTAACATCTCTTCAAAAGATTTATCATTAAAAAGAACTGTAAATACGCCTAATTTCATGGGAATTCCTCCTGTAATTTGGATTAAATAAACCTACTAAATTCAGCAAACATTGTTGCTATGTAAAAAGTATTGGGTTGGTTGATTTCCGCTCCAGGATGCTCATCTTAAGTAGGGCGTGCGATGAGCCTCCTCGTCGCTTTGCGCCTGCGGGGTCTCATCTGTCACGCTGCTCAGTGTCTTGCTCCAGCGCCTAGCCCCTCGAGTCATAATCCACTCTTGAATTGAAGACAAAGAACGTCTTCTATTCAAGAGCGTCTTATGCTGGTCGGGGCTAAACAAGGCGCTTCCGCATTTCTAAACAGGAGTCTCGCACCTTCCGCTCCAATCAACCTAATTCATTCTCTTCTTCAAATAACTTATACAAAGAAACAATCTTACTTAAAAAGAATTCAGGAAATCAATATTACGCTTTTGTTCTTTCAGCAGATTGATAGATTTCATCGATAATCTGTGAAACTTGTAATGCTTCCTCAGGTTTTACGACTAACTCAGCTTCACCGCGACATGCATCAATGAAATTTTTCGCTTGAGCCTTACCAGGATCATCTTCACCCGGCACCCAAGCTGCTTGGCTGTTCATTAACATCCCGTTTTTTGCAGCGTAAAGTTCAAGAGGAAATACACTTAAACCACCTTCTGCTCCAGAGATACTTACATGTTCCTGATCATCTAGTATATTTGCAGCCCATGATGTTTCCAATAAAAGTGAAGCACCATTTTCAAATTTAATGTATGCTGTCACATGATCGTCCACATCAAAGGTTTCATGATCAAAAGTACCCCATTGATTTACACCGTTCGGCGTCTTACTTAACACATTATATGTGCTACCGTTCACTTCAACATGCTTCGGACTTCCCATTAACCAAATGGCTAAGTCTAGCAGGTGGCAGCCATAATCGATTAAACTTCCCCCACCTTGGAGCGATTTATTTGTAAACACACCCCAACCAGGTACTTTTCTTCTTCTCAACGCTTGAACTCTTGTGACAAGGGGAGTTCCCACTTCTTCCATCAATTGTTTAGCAGCTTGAGAGTTTTGCATAAAACGATAATGGTAGGCAATCGCTAATACTTTACCTGAACGCCTTGAAGCTTCTAGCATCATTTCACATTCTTCTGCAGAAAGAGCCATAGGCTTCTCACAAAGGACATTCACTCCTGCCTCTAATCCAGCAATTGTAATTTCTGCGTGAAATTTATTTGGTGTACAAATGCATACCGCATCCACATGTTTAAACATTTCACGATAGTCTTCAAATACATGTTCAATTTGGTGTGTTGTTGCGACTGCCTGTGCTCTTTCTTTATTGACATCACTTACTGCTGTGATTACACAGTCATCAGAGAAGCTTTGAAAAGCCGGGATATGACGACCTTGTGCAATACCACCAACACCAATTATTCCTATACGTAATTTACTCATTCTTATCACTCAAACACTTTAGCAATTGTTTTTGTTTCATTTGATTTAATCGCAGCTAGAATAACAGCTAAAGATTTCATACCCTCTTCACCATTAATTGGCGGCTCTGTGTTTTCCACAATTGATGTCACAAAGTTATCAATCACGTGAGTTGTGTTTTGGCCACCCTCATCATTTGATTGAATTTTCCCTAATTCATAGTTCACAACTTCACCATTTGTATATTGAACAACTAAAGAATATGTCGGATTGTCTTCTAAGCGTAAAATTGCTTTTTCACCGTAAATGATCGTTGAATTATCCTCTTTCGCTGTATAAGACCAGCTCGCTGCAAGTGTTCCAATGATTCCGCTTTGTGTTTTAAGCGCACAAACAGCTGTGTCATCTACATCAGCGAAATCTTTTGCGGTTGTTTCAATAAATGCACCAACCTCAACAATTTCCTCTCCAAGTAAATAGCGCAATAAATCTGTTTTATGAACGCCTAAGTCACCCATTGCTCCGATATATGCTTTTTCTTTTTCAAAGAACCAGCTTTCTCTGCCATCAATACTCCAGCCTTCAGGTCCTGGATGGCCAAATGCAGTACGGAAGCTATAAATTTTCCCAATTGCGCCGCTTTCAATTAATTGTCTAGCAAGCTGATGTGAACGAACAAAACGTTGGTTATGAGCAATCATTAGCTTTTTATCATTCTTTTTAGCAGCTTCAATCATTGCATCTGCTTCTTCCTGAGAAGTTGCCATTGGTTTTTCACATAATACGTGAAGACCATTGTTTAATGCTTCAATTGAAATAGGAGCATGCAAGTAGTTTGGAGTACAAACACTAACAACATCAACTTCACCGCTATTAATAAGCTCTTTATAATCAGTAAATGCTTTTGCACCATACTTATTTGCTACTTCTTTTACTCGGTCTTCAACAATGTCACATACTGCAACTAATTCAACATTTTGATTTGCTGCATATTCAGGAAGATGACGATATTGCGCGATACTTCCACAACCAATAACTCCAACTCGTAATTTACCCATTTTACATTCCTCCATTTTTACATAAAAGGGGACAATCCCCTTCTCAAGTTTTTAGTTTATGATGGTTATTTTGCTGCAATTACTTCTAGTGGTTTAGCATTTCCATATACTGGACGCTTACGATTGACAGGGCTTACATATTTTACGCCATTTTTAATGACACGTTGAACTTGTTCATTATGGTACGTAGGATATGTTTCATGTCCTGGTCGGAAATAGAACACTTTTCCGTTACCACGTTTAAACACACATCCGCTTCTGAAAATTTCTCCACCTTCAAACCAGCTAGTAAAAACTAATTCGTCTGGAGCTGGAATATCAAAGTGCTCACCGTACATTTCTTCTTTATCAAGTTCAATGTATTCTCCCACACCCTCAGCAATTGGATGGCTAGGGTCTACAACCCACAGACGCTCTTTTTCATCTGCTTCACGCCATTTTAAATCACAGCTAGTCCCCATTAGCTTTTTGAAAATCTTAGAGAAATGGCCTGAGTGTAATACGACAAGGCCCATTCCATCTAACACTCTTTGTTGAACCTTTTCTACAATAGAATCCTCGACTTCATGATGAGCAAGATGGCCCCACCATACAAGTACATCTGTATTTTCTAGAACTTCATCAGTTAGCCCATGTTCAACTTCATCTAATGTAGCTGTTCTTACTTCATAATTGTCTTCTTGTAAGAATTCGGCAATTGCGCCGTGAATTCCTTTAGGATATATTTCATTTACAACTGGATTTTTCTTTTCATGTCTATTTTCATTCCATACTGTTACGTTTGTCATTTTTTCCACCCTAATCAAAA
>DASQMK010000487.1:0-4563 GCA_035645575.1 Metabacillus sp. | reverse complement strand
GAAGGGGGTCCATTGCGTCCACTTCTTTAATGCAGCTAACGATCACTGGTTGATTCGTTTGCTTTGCATCTTCCAATGCCTGTTGAATGAATTCTTTTAATGTATGGTCCAAAGTAGTAATCAAGCTTATCCCCCCGACACCAAAAATTGCTTATATTAAGATACACCTAGCTAGAAGGTGTGTCAATAGGTCCTGCCATGTTATATCCTTATTATATATCTTGACGTACAGGATTAAAATGAAAACGTCTCGGATAAGCCATCATTTTATAGGTACAACTGGTAATAATAAGCTATGATCATTGATCTGAAAAGCATTGACACCCTCTTGTTATTTTTCTAAACTATTTTATGGAGTCGTTTTTTATGTTATATATGTTTTTTGCAAAAAAAAGGAGAGATGATATGCAACCTCAGACAACGCCGCATGTTCCTACTATTAAGAAGGACAAAGGCTGGAGAGTTTGGTGGATGCTATTGCGTCCACATACATTATCTGCAGCATTTATCCCTGTGACGATCGGAACAGTGTTAGCTTTGCAAGAAGGAGCCATAAAGCTCTCATTATTCATTGCAATGCTTGTCGCTTCTATCCTGATACAAGCTGCTACTAATATGTTTAATGAGTATTTTGATTATAAACGAGGATTGGATAATGAATCATCAGTTGGTATTGGTGGAGCCATTGTCCGAAATGGAATAAAAGCAAAAACGGTGTTAATGCTTGCTTTTATCTTTTTGGGTGTTGCGACATTAATCGGAATTTATATTTGTATGGTATCAACATGGTGGATTGCTGTAATCGGAATCATCTGCATGGCTGCTGGATATTTTTATACCGGTGGACCTATTCCGATTGCTTATACTCCGTTTGGTGAGCTTGTCGCAGGTTTCTTTATGGGTAATGTTATTATTTTAATTGCTTATTATATTCAAACAGCTACTTTGTCCATGACAACCTTCCTTGTTTCATTACCTATCGCCATCTTAGTTGGAGCCATTTTAACATCTAATAATATTCGGGATCTTGATGGTGATAAAGAAAATGGCCGAAAAACATTAGCTATCTTATTAGGCCGTAAACATGCTATTTGGTTTTTAGCTGGGATGTTCATTGTGTCGTATCTCATTGTTATTTTACTGCTTATATTTGGTCATGTTTCGTTTTGGACATTAATTGTCCTGCTCAGCATCCCTAAAGCTTATTCGGCAGTAAAAAAATTCATTGGAAAATCAATGCCGATTGAGATGATGCCAGCGATGAAAGCTACAGCTCAAACAAATGTTCAATTTGGATTTTTATTAGCACTTGGTTTATTTCTTGGTCATTTTCTGTAAATAATTAACAAAAAGGATTGCCCCCTTTTAAAAGGGACAATCCTTTTTGTGTACTATCAGCAAGTATAAAAACAAGACTTTGCAGTAAATCAAATTTTTAAAAGAAATTATTTACAATCATGTTTTTGGCCTTACTGTTCATAATAGGTATAGAACCATTTCATTAAGGAAGGAGCGTGGATGGTATGCTAAGTTCACAACAAGTAGAAACCTTCCGTTCACAGCTTATGCAAATGAAAAAAGAAATCGACGATCGTTTCGAAATGAATGGCCATTTTGGATTAGAAGAAGGTCATTTTCATGAATCTGTTGGTGAGCTCTCGAGCTATGATAATCATCCTGGTGATGAGGCAACTGAATTATATGAGAGAGAAAAAGATATCGCATTAAATGAACATACGGAAGAGGAAAAATTAGATATTGAACGAGCATTACAAAAGATCGAAGATGGATCCTACGGAAAATGTGAAATATGTGGAAATGATATACCTCTTGAACGACTTGATGCAATCCCAACTGCTACAACTTGTAAGGAGCATGCACCAGAACAAGTTGTTTCCCATAACCGACCAATTGAAGAAGGCGTGTTAATGCCTCCTTTTGGAAAATTCGATTATGACGATCAAGATGAAAATGTCGCATTTGATGCTGAGGATGCCTACCAAATTGTAAACAGTTATGGTTCCTCTGAAACACCTTCAGACTTTAATGACCCACAGGATCATTATAATGATGTGTACATGGAATCTAATGACCCTGATGGATATGTAGAAGATTATGAAAACTTTATTGGCACAGATATTGAAGGGAAAGAAATTACGATCTATCCATCAAACCAACATCAGCAATATGAAGATATGTTAGATGAAGAAGGACTTATGACAAGTTTTGGAGATCTCCCTCCATACGAAAAAGATCCTTATACCGAAGAAGAAGCATAAGCAATGTTGAAACCCCTTGAAAGAGATCAGCCATTGATCTCTTTCTTTTTGTATTTATATGTCATATTCCCTTCCAAGTCTCTTGATTTATTTCGTTAATTCATAACTAAATATTGAAATTTCAGAATACATAGATATATAATGCCTTAAGGAGGATTGATCATATGCATTTTTTAGAAAAAATTAGTAAAACAGCAGGAAATACATTTGCAATTTGGGTCATTCTTTTTGCTGTTTTGGCCTTTTTTATCCCAAGTGGCTTTACTTGGATTGCTCCACATATTTCTTTACTACTTGGGATTATCATGTTTGGAATGGGCCTTACATTATCATTACAAGATTTTAAAGCCGTTTTTCAAGCACCCAAGAGTGTTATATCTGGGGTAATTGCTCAATTTACAGTCATGCCATTATTAGCATTTTTATTGGCAACAATCTTTCAGTTAGAGCCGGAAGTAGCTGTAGGTGTTATTTTAGTAGGATGTTGTCCTGGTGGTACAGCTTCAAATGTTATGACTTTTTTAGCAAAAGGAAACACAGCATTATCAGTTGCTGTCACTTCTGTTTCAACCTTACTTGCCCCAATTTTAACTCCAGCACTAACATTATTATTTGCAAGTAAATGGCTACCTGTGTCAGCTGGTTCACTCTTTTTATCTATCGTTCAAATCGTTCTTGTTCCAATCATTTTAGGTATTATTGTTAAATTATTATTTAGGAAACAAGTTGAGAAAAGCATTACTGTTTTACCACTTATCTCAGTTATTGGGATTGTAGCTGTGGCTTCAGCAGTTGTGGCTGTAAATTCCACTAAAATCGCTGAAACAGGACTATTAATCTTCTCTATTGTTGTATTACACAATGTATTAGGTTTAGTAATAGGTTTCTTATTAGCAAAAGCATTAAAATTAAATTTTGCTGATCAAAAAGCCATTTCAATTGAGGTTGGGATGCAAAATTCCGGACTCGGTGCAGCTTTAGCTGTTGCCCATTTCTCACCACTTTCTGCAGTTCCAAGTGCCATTTTCAGTGTATGGCATAACATATCAGGTCCACTTCTTGCAACATGGTGGGGCAAAAAAACCGGCAACCACCTAGATTCTACTGAAAATATTGATTATTCGAAAAAGGCATAATATAAAAGGAGCATTTTTGCTCCTTTTTATATTATCGGAAAATTTAGCAGTGTATGGTTGATAGTATAAGAAAAACTAAGGCTTTCGCCATTAGGACTTGCACTCATAGAGCATAAGTCATTCTAAGCAAGCAAAATACGCTTGCTAAGTAATGGTATAGCGATAAGCCAAGTTTTTCTAATTTTGCATCTTCCAATAATTACATAAACAAGTAAAATAAAAGGGGAATCACGAATAATCTCGTTAACTACATATGGAGGGATTCTAATGAACGCGCATAAAATTGATTATTTTTTACATGGGGACGATATGCAATGTGTTGAAATTGAATTAGATCCATATGAAAGCGTTGTTGCTGAAGCAGGCGGAATGATGATGATGGAAGATGGTATTGACATGGAAACGATTTTTGGTGATGGGGACAATAGCCAAAAAGGATTGTTAGGTAAGCTAGTTGGTGCAGGTAAACGCGTCCTAACTGGTGAGAGTTTATTTATGACAGTGTTCACAAACAAAGGAGTTGGGAAAAAAAGTGTTTCCTTCGCAGCACCTTATCCTGGAAAAATCATTCCCATAGACTTAAGTGACCTTGGCGGAAAAGTAATTTGTCAAAAAGATTCCTTCCTATGTGCAGCAAAGGGTGTTTCAATTGGGATTGATTTTCAAAGGAAATTGGGCACAGGGTTCTTCGGTGGAGAAGGTTTCATTATGCAAAAACTTGAAGGTGATGGCTTAGCATTTTTACATGCAGGCGGAACTATCATACGTCGTGAATTACAGCCTAGAGAAAAGTTAAAGATCGACACAGGGTGCTTAGTTGCTCTTTCAAAGGAAGTTGATTATAATATCGAATTTGTTGGTAAAGTAAAAACAGCCTTTTTTGGTGGAGAGGGATTGTTCTTTGCAACGGTACAAGGACCTGGCACTGTTTGGATTCAAACACTCCCATTCAGTCGCCTTGCTGATCGTGTAATAGCAAGTGCACCTTCCGCTGGCGGCGATTCACGTGGTGAAGGCAATATACTTGGAGGATTTGGCCGTTTATTGGATGGAGATAGATAAAGTGAAACTTCCATCAATGGGGGGTTACTACATCCCCCACTGATGGTCAGTTGAACCAATCGTACCTTTACGGGCAAGTTATCCCC
>DASQMK010000486.1:0-8351 GCA_035645575.1 Metabacillus sp. | reverse complement strand
ATTAGTCTTGGATGAGACTGCATAATTAAAGAAGGATTTCTTTAATGAAAGCGTTTAATTAATAGTGAAATAATTTAATAGTCTGTATTAAGTCAAAACAAAAAGAGCTTTCATGTGCCTAAACGGTTCATGGAAGCTCTTTTCGTTCAATTCGAAAATCATTCAAAAATCTTTTACATAGAGTATTTTTATAAATCGTTATTCCTGTATAAACTCAACAAACTTAGAAACACCATCTCGATGAAACCTCTGAGGTTTTTTCACAAGCCATAAACTTCTTTTAATATGTACATCACTAATATGAACTTCTTGTAAAAATCCCTGTTCCAATTCCCTTGCAACAGTTAACCTAGATAGGATACTGATACCTAGCCCTGACTCAACAGCACTTTTAATCGCTTGTGTACTGCCAATTTCCATATAACTATTAATTTTTTCTAATACACCATGCTCTTTGAGGGCATTTTCAACGATTAGTCTTGTCCCGGAAATCGATTCTCGCCATATCATTCGTTCATCTGCTAATTCTTCAATATTGATTTCTGCTCGTTTGCTCCAAGGATGATCAGGAGGGCATACAAGAATAAGTTCGTCATCAGCAAATTTTTCAACGATAAAGCTTTTATCCTCAACAATTCCTTCAACCAAAGCAATGTCTATGACGTCGTTTGCTAAATCTTCTAAAACGCTAGGTGTATTCCGGATTGTTAATGTTACTCGAATTTCTGGTGTTAGCTTTTTAAAGCTTCCTAGTAAGCTAGGCAGTAAAAACTCCCCAATGGTTAAAGAGGCGCCGACGCGAAGATTCGAATTGTATTCTCCTGTTGCCTGTAGGATGACTTCTTTAGAACGATCAAAATCATTAATAATAGCTTTGGCAAATGGATAAAGCATTTTGCCAGTTTCTGTAACAATCAGTTTTCCTTCCGTCCTGTCAAATAACAAGGTTCCGTAAAAGTTCTCCAGCTGGCGTATTTGTCTTGTCACGGCAGGCTGAGATACAAAGCTTAATCTAGCTGCTTGACTTATACTGCCTTCATCCACTACCAAACAAAACATTTTCAGATTTTCAATGTTCAAGAGAACCTCCTCCTCGATTATTAATGCCGATTATTCTTATATAAAGATCATACCATAACATGCTCATTAAGTTTGCAAGGGGAGCATATAACATTCTGTTATAACCTATGCATTTCTTGCAATATTCAACTTCTACTAAGCGTGGTATCGTAGAAGTAAGAATAAAAAGTATAAATTTTAGAATGAAACTTTCAGTATGAAAGAGGCGTATATGATGAAGGAAGAAACGAAAAAACTCTTTCAACTTTTCTGGACCTTCTTAAAAATTGGTCCGGTCACATTTGGTGGAGGGTATGCTATGATTCCTCTGATTGAAAGAGAAGTTGTAGAAAAAAAGAAATGGGTTAGTCATGAGGATGTTACTGATGTATTTGCCATTGCGGAATCTATTCCAGGAGCCATTGCCATAAATTCATCTACATTTATCGGTTACCGAATAGGAGGGATTAGGGGAGCAATTGCTGCATTATTAGGAGTGTTTTTACCAACCTTTCTTATTGTCGTTGTTCTAAGCATTGTTTTTCTACAAATTCAAGATAACCCTAAAATTGAAGCAGCATTTCAGGCGATTCGCGCTTCTATCGTTGCCCTGATTGTTTATGCAGGATATATGATTGGTAAAACAGCCATCATTGATAAAACGACATGCGTTATTTCATTTGGGTCAATGGCCATACTGTTTTTCCTACATCTACATCCGGTTTTAATTATCTTCTCAGGTATTATTCTCGGTATCGTTCTTGTAAACGTAAAAAGAAAATTGGGCTTTTCAGTAGAAGGGAAAAAGGAAAAGCCTTCATCGCCACAGCAACTAGAATGGTTTATGGGAGATGGTATATAAATGATACTGTTTGAATTATTCTGGACGTTTCTATTAATTGGCTTTGTTTCATTCGGTGGAGGCTATGCAATGATCCCTGTCATCGAGCTTGAGGTGATAAATAGGGGCTGGATGACAACCCAACAGTTTACTGATGTTATAGCTGTTGCTGGTATGTCGCCAGGTCCGATCGCAACAAACAGTGCTATTTTTGTAGGTTATCAAGTTCAAGGAATTACAGGAGCAATTGCGGCTGGCTTAGGAATGGTTATTCCATCCTTAATACTTGTTATCTTAATTGCAACCTTTTTCTATCGAATGAGTAAAAATAAGCATGTTGAAGCTGCTTTTTATGGTTTGCGTCCAATCATTACAGGATTAATTGGTTATGCGGCGATTAAGTTTGCAATCAGCAATGATTTAGTAGGTTCAATTTCTTGGTATTCAGCAAGTTTACTAATCATTTTCGCTTTATCGCTTTTTTCTTTAATAAAGCTCCGTGTTCATCCTGCATTAGTGATAGTAATGTCCGGTGTAGTGGGGGCAGCAATCTATTCATAGTAAAAAGGGGTCTGATCAAGGGATTAGATTCTTTTTTTATTAAGGCCCTAATTTAGAATGTTTTAAGCATTTTTTTGATTTGAGCAAAATTTCTAAAAGTATAAAGTCTTCAAATTAATCGTTCATTATCACGAATAAGTAAAAAGTTTAAGTTATAAGCTTTAATTCCTTGTTTTCGTTTTTATAAAAAAGTAGTTATATTATTCCTTTCATAATACATCCTAAAAAGAAGTAAGTGTGTTTTATAGGAGGAATATCATGTTGAATCTCGATCATATCATCGTGGCAAAGGAGAAGTTAAAGGGAATTGTCCACACAACCCATCTTGATTATTCTAAAACCTTTAGTGACCTTTCTCATAATGAAGTGTATTTAAAACTAGAAAACCTTCAAAAGACAGGCTCCTTTAAAGTGAGGGGATCTTATAATAAGTTGATCTCTTTATCAGAGGAAGAATTGAAAAAGGGAGTCGTAGCAGCATCGGCTGGAAACCATGCTCAAGGTGTTGCGTACTCCAGTCAGATGCTTGGTATTCCATGTACAATTGTCATGCCCAAGGGTGCACCACTTAGTAAAGTATTGGCAACAAAGCAATATGGTGCAGAAGTAATTTTGGAAGGTAATGTATTTGATGAGGCACTTTCCTTTGCATTGGAGCTTAAAGATAAAATGGGTGCTACCTTTATCCATGCTTTTGATGATGATGCCGTTATGATTGGCCAAGGCACGGTTGGGCTAGAAATCATTGATCAACTTCCTGATGTAGATGCAATTATTTGCCCTGTTGGAGGCGGTGGCCTCATTGCTGGCGTAGCGATGGCGGTGAAATCAAAAAATCCAGACATCTCTGTTTATGGAGTTCAAACACTTGCTTGTCCTAGTATGAAAATGTCTTTACAAGAAAAGAAACCAGTTATGGTAGAAGCTACACCAACGATGGCTGATGGTATTGCTGTTAAAAAACCTGGAGAGAGAACCTTTGAAATCATTAAAGAACTTGTTGATGATATTTACTGTGTAGATGAAATGGAAATTGCTCGAACTATGCTTATGCTACTCGAGAGAAATAAATTATTGGTCGAAGGCTCTGGTGCCAGTTCGCTTGCAGCTCTTCTTTATGAAAAAGTGAAGCTGAAAGGGAAAAAGGTGGCAGCTATTTTAAGTGGCGGCAATGTAGATGTAAACTTTATTTCCAGGATTATTGAGCGAGGAATGGTCGAAGCTGGAAGATATGCTCATTTTGCTCTTACATTAAAAGATAAGCCTGGTCAACTCGAAAAGGTATTAACCTCTATTACTGACTTAGATGCAAATATTCAGCTTGTTAATCTTAATCGAATAGGTAAACATATTTACCCTGGATTTGCTGAGCTTGAAATATCGGTTGAAACAAAAAATCAGGATCATATTGAGCAGTTACATAAAGTGCTAAAAGATAAAGGATATAATGTAAAAATAGATGAGGATAATAGGATATAACAGTTTTCAATAAAAAAGCATCAATTTCTGTAGATTGAAATTGATGCTTTTTTACGTCACTCAATTGTTCCTTCTGAAGTATTTTTATATTTTCTCGGCGTTATTCCGGTGTATTTCTTAAAGATCTTTGTAAAGTAACTTTGATCGTGGAAATTTAGCATCGTAGCAATCTTTAATAATGAATAATTTGTAAAAGTTAATAATGATTTTGCCTCTTCAATTTTCGTTCGCTGGATATATTCTGATATGGAAAGACCAACTTCTTTTTTGAATAAAGACGATAAATAGTTGGGATGCATGTCAACGAGATTAGCAAGACTTAATAGTGTGATATCTTCATAAAGGTGATTAAAAATATGGTTCAAGCACATATTGATTGGTTTGGAATACTTTTGCTGTTTATTTTTTCGTACTCGTTCTGCAAAGTCACTAAGGGCTTGTTCAATGAGGGTATCCGCTGTTTTGATATTAGTGAGTTCCTCAAGCTCTTGAATATATAGGTCGCTAAGTGTATAAGCAATTTCATGGTGAAGACCACCCTCCATTGCTGCTCTTGTGGCTAACGTAATGGCAGTAATGCCTAGGTTTTTTCTATTTCTTAATTGACTCTTTTTTGAAAGAACCCCCATTTCTCCACGTTCAGGGCTTAATTTATATGCCTTTAAAAATTCTTCTTTTCTTCCCTCTTTGATGTATTGAAATAATCTTTTCTCATACATGAGGTCATGGTGGAATGATACATTCTCTCTCCTAAGAGAGATCGTGATATGGGGATCCTCAATTTCTGGAATATGCTCTCCTACTAATTTATTGTTAAGACAAATTTCTACAGGGTCTAGGGTTTTTTGATACAACATATAGTAGAGATGCATGCTTATATGAATAAATGTAAGGCTAGATATACGAAAAAGAGATTCATAATACTGTAATAACAACTCTTTTATATTCTGTTGATTTGATAAATCATGAACTAATGCTTGCAAACGATCACCTGTAAGCTCAATTGGAAGTGCGGGACCTACCACAATTGTTCCATTATATTGATTTTGATCTAAAACCTGTATCATAAAATATTTTTCATTATAAGGAGTCGAACTTACTAAAGGAAAATGTACAAGCTCCTTTGGAAAGTTGATCTGCTGATAAAAGTCTTGTGGTGATGTATAGAAAGGATTTTGTATAGTATAGGATCCGTATTTAAGTTCTACAGAATCTTGTTCATTTATATAGGTAACAGGAATTTTAAAAGATTCATAAATAAGTTTGCAAATATAAGATAAATTCTTAACGCTCATAACCAACACCTCAAATAACTATTCTGGATAAAGTATAGTATATCATTTTGAAATAATCTTAAAAAAGAGATATAAAAATTAAAATAATACCAAAATAGATAAACCGCTGGCTTTATAATAAATATATAAGAAAGCGTTTCCTAACTACATTCTTGGAGGGATTTTGATGATAAGAAATATAAAAGAACTTATATCACAAATGACTTTAGAAGAAAAAGCCGGTTTATGTTCTGGGAAAGACTTCTGGAATTTAAAAGGAATTGAACGATTAGGTATACCATCAATCATGGTTACTGACGGCCCACACGGATTACGAAAACAAAAAATGGGAGCAGACCACTTAGGATTATTTGACAGTGTACCTGCAACATGCTTCCCATCAGCAGCAGGTATGGCAAGCTCATGGGATCGAAATCTCATTCAAAAAGTCGGTGTTGCACTAGGGGAAGAGTGCCAAGCAGAGGATGTTGCTGTTCTTCTTGGACCAGGAGCAAATATTAAGCGCTCTCCTTTATGTGGTCGTAATTTTGAGTATTTTTCAGAAGATCCTTATCTATCATCTGAAATGGCTGCTAACCATATTAAAGGTGTCCAAAGTCAGGGAGTTGGAACATCGTTAAAGCATTTTGCAGCAAACAACCAAGAGCATAGAAGAATGTCAACAGATGCCATCGTTGATGAAAGAACATTTAGAGAAATTTACTTAGCTAGCTTTGAAGGGGCAGTGAAGCAATCACAGCCATGGACAGTTATGTGTTCTTACAATAAAGTGAATGGAGAATTTGCCTCTGAAAATAACTATCTATTAAATGATGTTTTAAAAGATGAGTGGGGATTTGAAGGGTTTGTCGTTTCTGATTGGGGTGCTGTAAATGAACGTGATGTAGCTCTTGCGAACGGCTTAGAGCTTGAAATGCCAGCATCTAAAGGTATTGGTGAGAAGAAGGTTATTGAAGCAGTTCAAAACGGGACATTATCTGAAGAAAAGCTTGACGCTGCTGTAGAACGTATTTTACGTATTATTTTTAAAGCAGTGGAAGAAAAGAAAGAAAATGCGACTTATGACCAAGAAGCACATCATCAGCTTGCGAGAGAAACAGCTAGAGAAAGCATGGTATTGTTAAAGAATGAAGCTGGAATTCTTCCACTTAAAAAGCAAGGCAATCTTGCAGTTATTGGCGAATTTGCGAAAGCACCTAGATATCAAGGTGGTGGAAGCTCTCACATTAAGCCAACAAAGCTTGAAAACATTGTTGAGGAAATCGAAATATCAGCTGGCTCTAGTGCAAATATTACGTATGCTCAAGGCTATTATCGTGATAAAGATACAATAGATGAAGCTTTAATTGCAGAGGCAAAGGAAGTAGCTGCAAAAGCAGAAACTGTTATCTTGTTTGCCGGCTTGCCTGATCGCTATGAGTCTGAAGGTTATGACCGTGTGCACTTACACATCCCAAAAAATCAGCAACGCTTAATTGAAGCAGTGGCTGAAGTGAACTCAAATATTGTGGTTGTGTTAAGCAATGGAGCACCAATTGAAATGCCATGGTTAGATAAAGTGAAAGGATTGCTAGAAGGTTATCTTGGTGGCCAAGCACTTGGCGGTGCGATTGCGGACATTCTATTTGGAGATGCAAATCCAAGTGGGAAGCTTGCTGAAACATTCCCTAAACAATTAAGTGATAATCCATCATACTTATATTTCCCAGGTGATGGCGATAAAGTGGAGTACCGTGAAGGGATCTTTGTAGGGTACCGTTATTATGATACGAAAAAGATTGAGCCGTTATTCCCATTTGGCTATGGCTTAAGCTATACAACGTTTGAATATAGCAATCTTTCAATTAGTTCAGATGAAATCAAAGATACTGATACACTAACAGTTTCAGTAAATGTAAAAAATACAGGGGCTCTTGCAGGTAAAGAAGTTGTTCAGCTTTATGTTAAGGATGTTGAAAGCAGCATTAGCCGACCTGAAAAAGAATTAAAAGGATTTGAAAAAGTAGATTTACAGCCTGGTGAGGAAAAAACGGTTACGTTTACGTTAGATAAGCGTTCATTTGCCTACTATAATACAGATTTAGCAGATTGGCATGTTGAAAGCGGAGAATTCGAGCTATTGGTAGGAAAAAGTTCAAAAGAAATTGTCTTATCAGAAAAAGTTGTGGTTAACTCGACCACAGAACTGCCGTTTGTCATTCATCGTAATACAACAGTCGGAGACCTATTTGCTAATCCAAAGGTAGCTCCTCTTGCGAAGGAACTTTTAATGAAAGCACAAGAAGGAAGCCCATTTGCTCAAGCAAGTGAAGATGAGGGCGAATTCTCTGAAATGATGGAAGCAATGATAAAATACATGCCATTGCGTGCATTATCAAATTTCAGTAATGGTGCGTTTACAGAGGAAAAGCTTCATGAAATGATTAAACAATTGAATGATGCGGCGAAAGAAGCAGTAGAATTATCATAAAAGCTAGGAGAGGGGTTGCTAATGCAACTCCTTTTCTAATGGAGTAAACGATGGAGACACCTATAACTATATTGATTAGGAAACCAAGTTTTAAATCCCTTTTTAAACATCCTTTCACATAGGTCTGAATACACATGTTTTGTAAAAAAAACTAACCTCAGGAGACCTTATTTCCATAAAATAACATGATCTTTGACTTAGTGCACGTTGAAAAACCTTAAGCTAAAATAGGGAAGAGATTTGTGTTATAAAGTAAGGATCCATTAAATAATTAGACAGTTTGTGGTTGGATGCAATTTAAGGAGGATACCTTTATTGAAAAATATAGATTACATAAGAGATGACATTAGAGAATTTTCCAAAGGAAATGAATATCTTTCATATCGTGAAGTAGATGAACTGCAAAACGTATTATATGAAGATGAAACGATTTTAAATATCACAACAGGTGGGCTTGATGGTTATAAGGGTTTATTTTTATTAACAGATGACAGGGCATTATTTATCTATTATAACGAAATTAATCAATCGAAAGTATTAGAAGTAGCTTATGAGAAATTAGAATACCTTCATGTAAAACAAGTCAATTATTATGTGACAATGGAATTGTTTTTTGCTGGAACGAAAATTGAAATAACAGATTTGC
>DASQMK010000485.1:0-3291 GCA_035645575.1 Metabacillus sp. | reverse complement strand
TTCATCGTCGTTCATTTGCAGGATCAATGATAGGGGGCATCCGTGAGACTCAGGAAATGTTGGATTTCTGTGCAAAACATAACATTGTCCCTAAAATTGAAGTTATTACGGCCGATCAAATTGACGAAGCATATGAACGAGTACTATCTTCAAATGTGAAATATCGATTCGTGATCGATATTAGTACAATGTGAGTTTTCTGAATATTGCCGATAACCAGAATCGGTAGTTTTCTTTGGAGTCGTTAATTTAATCTAATCATATTGATGTTAATACATTAACTAAAAAATAAATTCAGATTTCAAATTTAATCATCAACTCTAGAGGCTGATCCCGATGTAAGATCATCGGGAGTCAGGCCCTATTGAGTCGTTTTAATAATTATTGAAACTAAAACTCAATGTGGTAAAAATCCACTATAATGGAGGCTTTTGCAGAAATTTAAAAGACATTTGACCAATTTTGACCGAGGAGAGGTCGGAAAGTGGGCCTCTTGGATCATTAGAGTGGGAAGCTTCAGTTCCCTGATAGGTAAGGGATTAGAGCTTAAACTTAAGTGACAGTCTTAATTAATTTCAACCTTAATTCCATATTCGTTAAAAGCATTTTTCATTTCTTCTTTTGCTGCTTCTTCGTCATCCCCGTGAATTTCTAATTTATACTGAGTGGAATTAGACATTAAGGATACACTTAGGCCAAGAAAACTTTTTACATCAATTATTTTATTTTCAATATGCAAAACAATACTTGATTTAAATTGGTTTGCAGTGTTTACAATAGAAGCCATATCTTTCACATTAATTGAGCCTGATTGTACAGCTCTAGCTAATTTCGATGCATTGGACGCTCTTTTATTAAAATCCATTTTAAATTCCTCCTCTAAAAAAGTAGATATTTAGGTTAAGTATACCATTCCTATCTGTGTCGTAAAAATACAATGAAATATACCTTATTTAATTCATCTTAATTTCAGTTTTTTTAATCATGAACTATTTTTAGAACTTCTACCTTTGTAGGGCCTGATCTCGATGGATTATCATCGGGAGTCAAGCCCTATTTGAGTCGTTTTAATACTTATTTAACTCAGTTTCATTCCTTTTAACCATATTTTTCAGCCACCCAATTCTGACAGGAAAGGGTCGGGGTTTCGAATCCCTCTCGGATCATCAGAGTCAGAAGCTTCAATTCCTTGAGAGGTAAGGGATTGAAGCTTTTATTATTGTCATATCTACAGTCTGTGGATTTCACAAAAAACACTATTTCCTTTCCACTTCGCATTTCAGCAAAACTCCAAGCTTATGTGGTTTCTCTATCTATTTTCATAGTTACTAATTCTAAAAAACTGTTTGGTTTCACCTTTTGTCCAAAACCTTTTCCTTTTGAGTTTTTTACCTTTAACTATGCAAGGAAGAAAATGTATGAATAATATAAAAATGGAAACTCTAAAACATAATCATTGTAGTCAAACAACTTGGAGTGTAATGAGAGAATGAAAAATGCATGGGACCGTATGTTCAAGAAGAAAACACAGAAGGTATTTAATGATCAAACAGATTCTTCCTCGATCGAACAAGACCTTAGTCCTTCTTTAGAGGATAATATTGAAAAAGTAAAAGAAGCATTAGGTCATAGCAGTGATTTAATTATACGGGAATTTGAAATGGGAAAACCTTTCATTCACAAAGTTGGAACCATTTATGTAAATGGACTAACAGATAAAGATCTCATGGGAAATTTAGTTATTGAAAAACTCATGGCTGATACTAATGTTGTCGAAAATGAGGGGGAGGCCTGGGCTCCAAGCCAGATAGGTACATATATTAAAGATCATCTTTTAACGACTACCCATGTTGAGGTAGCAATAGACTTAAAGAAACTACTATCTTTACTATTAACTGGTCAAACGATTGTGCTTATTGATGGATTGAATCAGGCCATTGCCTGTGCTTCACAAGGTGGAGAGCTTAGGTCAATTCAAGAACCAACTACAGAAAATTCGGTACGCGGACCTAAAGAAAGTTTTACAGAGTCGCTTATTACAAATACGTCCTTGATTCGCCGCCGAATTAAAAGCCCAAATCTTTGGCTAGAATCAAGGGAGCTTGGAAAGATCACCCAAACGGTTATAGGTGTGATGTATATAAATGGAATTGCAAATGAAAAACTTATTAATGAGGTAAGAGAACGGCTAGACAAGATCGATGTTGATGAAATACAAGGTTCAAATACGATTGAAGAATGGATTGCGGATGATACGTTTACACCATGGCCGACCATTATGGTAACTGAACGTCCTGATGTTGTTTCAGGAAACTTATTAGAGGGACGGGTCGCTATTTTTGTAGATGGAACACCAATACCTTTAATCGTTCCAACTACGTGGGATCAGTTTTTTCAAACTGCTGAAGATTATTACTTACGGTGGAATATTAGTGGGTTTTTAAGGTTCATAAGAATTATTTCCTTTCTAATAACGCTTTTAGGACCATCCCTATTCATTGCATTTCTGTCGTTTCATCCAGAACTCATTCCAACGCCTTTACTTATTAATCTTGCAGCTCAGCGTCAAGCAATTCCTTTTCCGGTCATTATAGAGGCATTATTAATGGAATTTACATTTGAAGTATTGCGGGAAGCTGGGGTCCGGATGCCTCGTCCTGTTGGTCAGGCCGTATCAATCGTAGGTGCATTAGTATTAGGGGAAGCGGCGGTTTCTGCTGGAATTGTTTCTAGTGCAATGGTTATTGTGGTAGCTGCAACAGCCATTGCAAGCTTTACAATCCCCCATTATTCCATGACAGATGCCGTTCGTTTGCTCCGTTTTATTATGATGCTTTTAGCCAGTACGTTTGGACTTTATGGTATTGGACTAGGAGTCATATTATTGGTTAGTCATACGGTTGGCTTGCGATCATTTGGTATCCCATATTTAGCTCCCTTTGCCCCCCTGATTGTTGCGGATCAAAAAGATGCGATTTTGCGCATACCAATACCATTTATGAGAAAACGTCCCCGCCTCGTTAGTCAGAAGAATTCAAATAGAATAGATACTAAAAAAGGTGGACCATTAGGGGAAGGAAATGAATGATCATGAATAGTTTATTGATACAAAAGTCATATAAAATTCTTCTATGTGTTTTATCAATTCTCTTCATATCAGGATGCTGGGACAGTAATGAATTACAGGAGTTCAGTATTATATCAGGCATAGGGATTGATAAGGGAGGTGACGATCCTGAAAATAGATTTCGTACAACGGTCCAAATTATTAATCCTAGTATTGTCTCAGGT
>DASQMK010000484.1:0-6695 GCA_035645575.1 Metabacillus sp. | reverse complement strand
ATATGTTAAATAGATGGCGACTTTACAAAAAGGAATACATAACTGATAAACTGTTCGTCTTAAGAGATATAATATATTTGAGATAGTTCGCTAGATAATAGCGAACTTATTTTTTTTGAAGATAAATGGTAAATTTATGTTAAAATTATTATAGAGTTTGTGAATAATTGGTTTTAAACTAAGTTCAGTAAAAGAAAAATTAGAACTGTATGCAAAGGTTTTACTTTTCGGGGTGATTATTTGAATAAAAAAATAGCTAACCTTATTATTGTTTTTATCTGGGCTATATTTTTGTTCGGCATATGGGTTTTTATGTCGCTTGGTCAAGGTACAGAAGGTCAATGGTGGTCATTGTTGAAAATCAACTTTGAAGAATATGGACCTATGGCAATAGAATTTTCTTATTTAAAAATATTCATTTTTTCTATTATCTTTGTAATATTAGCGTTTTTCATAACAAAATTACCGAGAAAGAAGAATAATGTGTAGATGTTGAACAAACGGGTCCTTTAATTGAATAAAGATAGTGAATTGTACATCAAAAAACGCTCAGAGTAATTCTGGGTGTTTTTTCTTGCTGTTTATATTACCAATTTTTTGTTGAAATCTGTACTAATTAGTATGTTATTTACATTTTAATTAGTATTTTTCACCTCCCAAAACGGACTAGGATTTTAAAAAAGATCATTTAGTTCTTATTTTTGATTCGTCTGGTGAGAAAGTCTATATTGGTGTGGAGTAGTTCCTACCATCTTTTTAAATAATTGTATAAAATATGATACACTCCCGAAGCCCACGCTTTCTCCAATTAATTCTATAGGTTTATTGGTCATCTGTAGCAATTGGCAGGCTTCCTTGATTCTTCGAATCGTAAGATATTCTGTTAAGCTGCTCCCAGTTTCACGTTTGAATACTCTTGAGACATATGCCTTTGATAAATGAAGCTCATCCGATAATTGTCTCAAGTCAAATGGCTCCATATAATGCTCTTCTATCCATTGCATAATCCTTTCTGAATAGTAAAGTGAACGGAAGTTTTTATTGGGTGATGTATCTAGCTCAACATTGTGTATGTTTGAACGAATACAAGAAAGCAATTGCATAAGAAAAAGCTGACTTTCCTCCTCCCAGTTGCTTGTTTGTAGCGATTTATTAAATATCTCACATGTCTCGTATATGTACTGATAGGCATCTTCTAAATCAAATGCTTGAGGTTCATTTACACCATTTTGTAATTGCTTTAAAAGAGCACTTAGACCAGGGAATAATTGAGAAGTGTTCTTCCCGAGTGTCAGTGGATCAAAGTGCAGGATACTACGCTCATAAGGAGTTTGGGGGGATACCTCAACATTCACCTTATGTAATTGAAAGGGTTGAAAAAAGAAAAGCATCCCTTTTTTAATTTCATAAGTCTGCTGGTTCACAATGACTCGTCCTTGACCTCGATATACAAATAATAATTCACAGCCTTGATGCCAGTGATAAAAACCGTGAAAATTCCTTTCATGAACCCTGCGATAAATCCAATGAAACGGCTTTAGGTCAATTTGTTCAAATAAATGATTCATGATCTCCCCTCCTAAAAGATTGTCAAATTATTTATATAGTGAAAACTTTATTTAATAGCCTAAACATGCAAACATAGCTCACTTTAAATCTAACGGGTTTACCAAACTTACACTAATCCAGAAAGAATTGACACGTACGTTGTTACCTAACTATATAACCAATTGCTTTCATATATCAATTTTCTAGTGACTATTTACCAGGGAGCCTTAGAACAATAGAGCGATATTTTTGGTTATTATACAACAACTTTTAGGAGATAACCCAAGTTATAATTTATAAACAAATAGTAATTAAGAAGGGAGTATGGTAAGTGGTCGCTTATAGTAAAGCTAATTAGATTATAGCTGTTATGATTCTTTTGCAGACGATTATCAAATTTAGTGAAACTACAAATACATGAAATTAGTGAAGGGGGGAATGGATGTTAACTCCTAGTGATTGAAAATATTTTTGAATCGATGCTCAAGAGTGCGAGTCCTATCCTAACTACAATAATACCTGATAAACCAAACAGAATCATTACTAGGCTGAAATTGAAAGCGTTATCAACTCTTGATAAGTTTAGTCTTTTCAAGAAAGGAGAAATATATGGCTAAAAACCACTTGGAAATTCATGCAAAGACAGATAATAGCGTTGGATTGAAGATGATCAAGTCAAAAAAGAGAAGCTCGCAATGGACATGGTATATTTTCTTGCTTCCAAGCTTTCTCGGAATCTTACTTTTTATGGTGTATCCGATCTTTGAATCTTTAAGGTTAAGTTTCTATCAATCAAATGGGACAATTGAACATTTTATTGGACTAGACAACTTTAAAACGGTTTTGACATCAGGTCCGTTTTGGAATTCTGTTTGGAACACTTTCTATATTGGGATTTTTCAAATCATCATCACCATCCCATTAGGCTTTATTTTTGCTTCATTAATAAATTCAACACCGAGAGGGCAGAACTTTTTTAAGGTCATATACTTCTTACCAAACGTAACGTCAATTGTTGCCGCAGCCATGATTTTTGCTTTTGTCCTGCATCCTGAGATGGGGATTGTAAACTTTGCACTTGATGCTATAGGGTTACCGACACCGAAGTGGTTAGCAGATCCATCAACCTCAAAATGGGCCGTCATTTTGTTATCTGTCTGGCATTGGATTGGGTTTGTTATTATTATTTGCCTCGCGAATTTGCAGGCAATTTCAACTGAGATGTATGAAGCAGCTAAAATAGATGGTGCCAATGGTTTTCAGCAATGGCTGTACATTACTGTTCCTAATATGGCTGGAACATTTGCATTCTTGTTGATTACCGGATGGATTGGAGCTTTGCAACGATTTAATGAGGTGTATGTTTTAGGTGGACCAAATGGAAGTCCTGCAAGATCAATTCAAACAATGGGAGCGTTTATTTATGAACGCGGGTTCACCGGATTTGAATTTGGGGTCGCCTCAGCTGCAACGTACATTATGTTTATGATTATTCTTGCCTTTACGTTTCTTAATTTGAAAATTTCAAAAATGAAGCTTTAACAGAAGGGAGGAAAATAAATGAATCGCACGATGTCCTATAAAAACGTTGGAAAAATAAAGATGTTCTGTAAATTTATGATTCTATTAATCTTTGGTGTACTCCTAATGGCTCCTTTCGCCTGGATGGTAAGTGTTGGATTTGATCGTACGGCAAATATCACGATGCCATTTCCTCCACGATTAATTCCGGAAGAACCAACAGGATTCAACTTTGGTATTGTGTTTGAAAATGGAAAACTTATACAGTCCTATATTAACTCAGCTATTGTTACCATTACTTCAGTTCTCATAACAGTTTCTTCTTCTTTATTAGCCGGATATGCATTCTCGAAGGGGAAGTTCAAAGGAAAAAAACTTTTGTTTGTTATTGTCCTTTGTACGTTAATGATCCCATTGGAACCTCGATTAATACCGCTATATAAACTTTTTAATAGTGTAGATTTGCTCAATACGTTTTGGCCATTAATATTACCTTCCATTATTAATGGAATGCTGATTTTCCTTTGTAAACAGTTTTTTGACCAATTACCAGACACCTTAAGAGAAGCGGCACAAATTGATGGAGCAGGAGAATTTAAGATTTTCTTTAAAGTTTATTTTCCTCTTTCCGGCCCAATTGCCGCAACGATGGTGATCTTAGCCTTTATCTGGAGCTGGAATGACTTTTTATGGCCGCTCGTTGTGTTAACGAATCAAGAATTACACACAGTACCGCTTTATTTAGCTAGTTTCTCATTAGAAAATGGTACCAATTTAGGTGGGCTTACAATGGCATTAGCTACAGTAAGTGTTCTGCCGATTATCATCTTGTATCTGTTTTTACAAAGATACATTATACAAAGTATTGCCCTGAGTGGGGTAAAGGGGGAGTAAAAGGTAGTTTGAGAGTATTTTGTATTAATTAAATATAATCAGGGGGTAAGATCATGTTGAAAATGTTAATGACAAAAGGCTCACCTTTGGCACTTGCACTTATGCTTTTATTGGTAACAGTTCTGGCAGGTTGCAGCTCAGATTCTAGCTCCAGTAATGATGGAAAAGCGTCAGATGGGGAATGGGCAGGTCAAAAAGTAAAAGTTCAGCTGATTGGTGACTTTTCGATGGATGATTCAACAGATCCAATTACTGGTGTAAAAACGACTGGATTAAAAGTTCTAAAAGAAGAGTTTGAAAAACAACACCCTGGTGCAACAGTTGAATTTATCCTGATGCCTTGGGAAGGGTATACAGAAAAAACTCAAGCAATGTTAACCTCTGGTGAAGCAGATGTATACCAAATGCCTGGTATTGCTGACTTTGCACCACAAGGCTTATTAGAACCATTACAACCATTTATTGATAAAGATAGCGAGTTTAATCCGGATATTTTTATTGATCAACAACTTGATGGCTGGAAAGCGTTAGGTCCTGATAGTGATGAATTGGAGATTTTTGGTTTACCATTTTTCGGTGATGCCCGCTTTATTACGTATGATAAGAAGTTATTTGATGACTGGGGAGTAGAATATCTTTCTGAAAACCCAACGATGGAAGAAATTAGTGAGAAAGCGGCAAAAATGACAGGTAAAAACCCTGTAACTGGTGAACAAAACTATGGAATTTGGTTCCGTGGAGATTGGTCTTCTGCATTTACTCTAATGAACGCTGCTGAAGGTTTAGGTGGAAAATGGGGTTCAGGTTTTGCATGGGAAGAGGTGAAGTTTGAATTTAATTCACCTGAAATGCTTAAAGGTCTAGAGTGGCTGCTTGACATGCAAAAACTGGCACCTGAAGGGATTGTAAGTAACCAAGGGAATGAGAAATGGATGACAAAAGACAACAATATTGCCATTATGTTAAACACTGGTCCTGGAGAGTTAGTGAAACAAATAGAAGCTCAAGGATTAGAGGACCGCATTGCTATTGCTCAAGAATTTAAGAATGAAGAAGGAAAAGGTGGATTGTTTGCTGGTAGCCCTATCACAATTGCCAAGTCCAGTGAAAACAAAGAATTGGCATGGGAATGGCTAAAGTTTGCAACAAGTGATTTTGCCCAGCAATATTTTTATGAAACTGGTGCAGCATTTCCATCTGTAAAATCAGCACTTGAATGGGAAAGTGTAAAAAAACATGAAGACATATTAGGACCGGTCTTTGAAGCGATGAGTACACCTTATACACCTAGATATCATTGGGCAGCGGCGCAACCTCGATTTATCTTAACTTCAGAGATTGAGGCTGCATTAACTGGTAAACGAAGTGCTAAAGAAGCGTTGGATAAAGCTCAAAAAGAAAGTACAGAATGGTTGAAAACTAGATAACCTTTTTTTAGGTAGGCGAGAGAAGGATGATTTTCATTCCTCCTTTTCTCTTTCATATTTCATAGTTTATAAAGAGGGTGGACAAATGGCCATTGTAAATAATGAAGAACGAGAATATTGGCTTCATTCTATGTTGAAAATAGCAAGCCCAGTTCTCCGGCATTTGAAAGAAGGAACATTAAAAAAAGAAATGCCAGTCGAGATGAAGGAAGGGACCAATCGTGATCAATTCACTCATCTGGAAGCATTGTCTCGTTTGCTGCTAGGTATTGCTCCTTGGCTTGAAAAGAAATGTGAAAATAGTGAAGAAGAAAAACTGCGTGCACAATATTGTGAGCTAGCCCGGGTGGCCATTGATTCAGGTACAGATCCAGATTCTCCAGATTATATGAATTTTTCGGATGATTTTCAGCCAATCGTTGATACCGCATTTTTAGCGCATGCTTTTCTTAGAGCTCCAACTGAACTATGGGAGAAACTCGATGGTAGAGTGAAAAACAATGTGATTGCTGCAATGAAAGCGACACGGACAAGAAAGCCTGTTTTTTCGAATTGGTTATTGTTTTCTGCCATTATTGAGGCATTTTTATATAAGGCAGGGGAAGAGGACTGGGATCCAATGCGAATCGACTATGCTATTAGACAATTCGACCAATGGTATCTGGGAGATGGGGTCTATAGTGATGGACCTGAATTTCATTATGATTATTATAATAGCTTTGTTATTCATCCAATGCTAGTTGATTTAGTCGAAACGGTTGGTGAACAGTACAAAGAGTGGATAGAAAAGAAAGAATCGATTATTGAAAGATCGAAAAGATATGCGGTTATTCAAGAGCGACTGATTTCACCAGAAGGAACATTCCCTCCAGTAGGAAGATCAATTGCTTACCGTTTTGGGGTATTTCAAACATTGGCACACCACGCACTCCGCAAAGATTTACCTAGTGAACTAGCACCAGAACAAGTCAGAAGTGCTCTAACTCAAGTGATAAAACGGACGCTTAAAGCGCCTGGGACATTTACCAACTCAGGATGGCTTTCCATCGGTTTTTGTGGACATCAACCGGGGATTGGAGAAGGGTATATCTCTACAGGAAGTATCTACTTATGTGTGGCAGCATTCCTCCCATTAGGATTGGCGGAGTCAGATCCATTTTGGCGTAATCCGCCGATGGAATGGACATCAAAGAGAGCTTGGTCAGGTAAAGAGTTTCCCATTGACAAATGCTTGTAGGAGAATGCTTTCTGGCCAAAAAAAATGTCATTTATTCTGGAAAGGGGATTAAAATGAAAACGATTAAC
>DASQMK010000483.1:0-2522 GCA_035645575.1 Metabacillus sp. | reverse complement strand
CCCACATTCCGCAGTTCTGGCTTTGATGACTAAGGATTTTCATACATTCACTGTAGGAAAAATATCTGTGCCTACCTTTTCTAATTTTAGTATCATTATTTTGCGGTTTAGGCGAGATATAATAAATTTGAATTCACAGATATTTCTTAATAAATTACTTCGGCAATATCTGAACTAATTTTCCATAAATTAGACATCAAAATTCCGGGAACATGATTGTTATGTTGCCAATTATTTGAATTTATTCAACAATATTCTCCGGTTTGTTTTCCGAGTTACCCATCTTCAACTATTAAATAATATTGACTGCAAACCTTTCCTAAATAATTTAGTATCGACCGACGTTCTTTTGTTAAGTTGCTGATTTTTTCGGCTCCATTTATGTTGACTAAATGTACGGCTTGAAACATCTGAAATACCCACCGCATTGTCGGTCTATTTGTCAATTTTTTTACCTGGTTTCTAATGCTGGCATTGGCTGATTCTAATTCTTGCCTCAGCTTTCTCTGGGCGAGACTATATACTAATAAACATACTCCCATTATCATGGCAATTGCTTCTACTCTCTCGGGTTTTTTCACGAAGACGCTTGAGGTGAAAAATAATGGATCTTTTAAGAATCTAAATCCTCTTTCATTACTTTGTTGGTCTTTGTATTCTTCTAATATTTGCTGGTTGGTTATTTCGTTTTTATCTAAGATGTTTGTTGCCAGTATAAATCTCCCTGCTTTGATTTTTTCGGCTGATATTATTGCGGGTCTCGTTTTTATTTTACCGCTTATTTGATAGGATACTGTGTCTATATTACTAGCTTTTGTGGGGGTTTGTTTTGGTTTTTTATGGCTTTTTTCTTGACATTCAATTTCGGTAATTTGGTGATATTTCCATGTGTCTGATAGATTTTTTATAGCGGTTTCTGCGTCGGCAACACAGGCAAATATTTGCCGGGATAGTTTGCGTAGTAAGGCTTGGGCGCTTAATTCTTGTTTGTTTACTTGTTTGTCTATTTGTTTGATGCTTGCTTGTTTCCTGAGTTCACTTTCTATGACTAACCATCTTTGTTGGATGTTTCCATACTCGCTCTTCTTTTCGGCTATTTTATATCCTTTTTTTGAGCTTGATTGCCATTCGCTTTCTTGGATGTCTACGATTTTATCTTGGGCTGATTTTAGGCTTAATGGGACTCTTGTTATCCATTTGATTCCTGTCATTGCTGATAGGTTTTTCCTAGTGTATAAGGCGCTGTCTGCTACGCAGATTCCTTCAAATGTCCACTGTTTTTTGAATTCTTTTAGTCTTGATACGAATACGCTTTTGTCGTCGATGTTTCCTGAATCTATTTTTAGATATATTGGTATGTCTCCGTCTCCTGTTACAATCATGTCTATGATAAATTGTTTCAGGTCTGGTCGATGGTCTCTGGAATATCCGTGAACTATTTCTATTGGTTTTATTTCGGATGTTTCTGGGTCGCGTTCTTTTTCTGTTTGGTAGCTGTTTTCAACTTGGGTTTTATATTCTCCTTGTACGTACATTGAACTTCCATCTAAGTGGATGCTGTTCATTTTTACTTGGAAATTATGGGCGGCTTTCATGGCGATTGTTGTGAAGAGTTTTGTAGTTCCTGCTTGATAATATTTGTCGAGGGTTCTTCCTAGCCTGTCGTCGTTTAGATGTTCTGGTAGTATTCCCTTTCCGATTAGATGTGATGTTGCTTTTCCTTCAAAAAATTGCTCGAATAGGTATAGTGGTGCGCTTAAAAATCCTAGTCCCTTCAAAATCATTGCTTTCATGACTTGTCCGGGGCTGACAATTTCTTGGGTTGTTATTCCTACTATTTTATTGACTTCTTCTACTAATTCCATCTCGTCTATTATGCCTGCTACTATTCCTAGATGGTCTAAATCTAGGACTTTTATGGCTTCTTGATGCTCATTCATGGTTTTTTCTTCTTGGCTCCTAATTCGTTCATTGTAACTTAAAAAAGCCTGAAGTGATTACGGGGCATTCACTTCAGGCTTGAATTTTTAAAATTTGTAACCATCAATTCTATTTAAAAACTTGCGGAATGTGGGGTGGAAAAGATGGTGTCCCAATAACTGGATATCTCTCTCAAAAGGACACCGTGCGGATATAAGTTAGCACCACCCCCGAGCTACTTGCGGATCTCCCACTGCCATGCTATGGAGTTACTGTGGCATTGGTTGCACGAGGATCTCGCGAAAAGTTAAGTCTGGGCAATGATTTTCAGGGAAAATACTTGTAGTCGAGTTCATAATTGAGCTCAGCAATCATTACTAACAAAATGTTATGAATTAACCCACTTAATCATCAACGAAACCGGCTGTTGCTCGGGTGAAGTGAATAAGTTTTATGCGTGACACTCGCCGGCCCACAATGTAATGCGAAGAGCTAGCATTTGTGATTTAATATTCCCAAAAATGTGAGACAGATCACACGCCCTCTATCCAACAGAATATACATTTAGATAGATGGCAAGAAAATAAGATACAATAGCTTGT
>DASQMK010000482.1:0-1800 GCA_035645575.1 Metabacillus sp. | reverse complement strand
GTGTTCGATTTAATTGCTGTGTTAACAAAAGGTGGTCCATTACATTCTACTAGTATGATTGTATGGCATTTATATGATACTGCTTTCGTTAATTTAGATATAGGTTATTCATCAGCTATGGCCGTAATCTTATTCTTTATTGTATTTTTCATTACAATATTACAATGGATTGGTCAAAAGAAATGGGTTAACTATTGAGGGGAGGAAACGTCGTGGTAAAGCGTTTAGAATTTCAGAAAATCATTACAACAGTTTTTGTATTTTTAGTCAGTATCTTATTCTTATTGCCGTTTGCTTGGATGCTATCAACATCATTTAAAATAGAAGCAGATGTTTTTACGTTCCCTATTCAATGGATTCCTGAAAGGTGGAATGGGTTTAATAACTATCATCAAGTGTGGTTTGGTGATTTTCCATTCTATACTTATTATTGGAATTCAATTAAGGTTGCTGTATTAACGACACTTATTTCTTGTACTGTTTCTTCATTAGCAGCCTACGGATTTTCAAAAGTTAATTTCCCGGCAGGCAAGTGGTTGTTTATTATAGTCTTAGCTACTTATATGGTTCCGCCACAAGCAAGTTTAGTTCCACAATTTATTTTATACCGTAATATTGGATTATTTGATAGTCATTTAGGACTGATCTTATTAGGAAGCTTTAGTGTTCTTGGTACATTTATGCTACGTCAATTCTTTATGGGAATTCATAACGAATATATGGATGCAGCTAAAATTGATGGTGCTGGTCATTGGAGAATTTTTTGGTCCATCGCTTTACCAATTGTTCGTCCTGCAATAGCAACATATGCTATCTTACGTTTTATATGGACATGGAATGATTACCAGAATCCATTAATCTTTCTTCGCTCGGATGCACTTTATACCATTCAATTAGCGATGCAAAAGTTTACGACTATAAATGGGGAGTTTTATTCACTTATTATGGCTGCGGCTGTTTCTGCAATACTTCCTCTACTAATAGTGTTTATTATTGGTCAAAAGCAAGTTATAGAGGGAATTGCACTAGGAGGGGTAAAAGGTTAAAAAGACAGCAAAATGAATGTCAAAAAATTATTAATATAGGTAAAATTATTTACATTTCAGAAATATAAGCCTTTGATATAATTCTTGTTGTAAGGGCTTTCTTACAAAGGAAGGCTATGATGATAGACAAAAGGGGGATTCAAAAAGTGAAGAAAAAAATACTATCTACCGTTTTTGCATCTACATTACTTGTGGGTGGCTTAGTTGGATGTTCTGGTAGTGGAGGGGAAAGCACTTCTTCAACGAATGATGGGAAGGAAAACACAGATGAGGCAGTCACAATTAAGCTTCATACTCATGGAAACGAAGCAAGCTATAATTGGCAGCAAACGATTGCAGCTTTTGAGGAAGAATACCCAAACATAGATGTCGATTTAGTTGTCTTAAGTGAAAAAGGAGATACTCAAGAAGCCATTCAAAAACTAGACTTAGCTGCTGCATCTGGAGAACAATTAGATGTATTAATGTTTTCTGATCCGGCAAGTTATGCTCAACGTGTAGCTTTGGGAATGGTAGCACCAATTGATGAGTTTATTGATCAAGAAGGATATACAGTAACGGAAGAATATAAAGTTGATACAAAAATAAACGATCACTACTATGCACTTCCTTCTAAGTTTAACCCTTGGTACGTTCTATTAAATAAAAATCATTTAGATGAAGCTGGATTGGAAGTCCCAACAGAATGGACTTGGGAAGAGTATATGGAATATGCGAAAAAGTTAACAACTAATGATCATTTTGGTACTTATTT